>CBIHOP010000421.1:0-2839 GCA_966211385.1 uncultured Bacteriovorax sp. | reverse complement strand
AGTTGCTCTATTAATTAAACAGATGAGCCCAGCGATTTCATATTTCGCTTCAGTCTGTAACTTATGTAAGGTCAAGGCGCTGGCCGCACCACCATTCCAAAATAATAAAATTCTTTCTTTCTTCATATGCGCGCATTAAAGCACGGAAAATTAAAGAGTTCAACAGTACCAGACTTTTTCGGTTTAATAAGGCAGACATTCATTTCATCCGATAGTGTTCAAGATGAAGCGAGCAGTTCTATTTATCATTTTTTTAGTTTTTGCAGGTTGTGCAGATATTAGCAGGCATCCGGCAGAGGCGACTGGACAACAGATTCAGCATATCGTTTTCGATATTGATTGGACGATTGTCGCCGAAGTAAAAGACCCTAGCAGATTCAAAGATGTCATTAACGTTGATGGGACTGATTACGTTGTCTACCCAGGTTTAAGGTCACTTATTCAGGAAATAGCTCAACATCCGTAAATAAACATCTCATTTTTTTCCGGTGGCGCTAATAAACTAAATGAAAAACTTCTCTCACTCATAAAGCTAGATGATGGAAGATCACTTCAAAAAATTGCATACAAAATATTAGGTCGAGACGATCTCGTGCGAATGGAACATGTCCCTGAATCCGCCCGATTTGCTGAACGCTACAAAAAAGATCTAGCTAAAGTCAGTGATGACATTGATAGCATCATCATGTTCGATGATACCGCTAATTTCACTTTGCCTAATTCAGCAAGACAACAAGATCAAGTTTTTTTCATGGGAACTTCTTATTTACCTTTTGCGAGTTTTGAAGAAGCGCAAAAACAAACGGGTGACTACGTACCGAAATCTGATGATGCCTGGAAACTTGATCGTGAACGCTTAGAATTGTTACGGGAAGCTTTCAAAGAATCTTATCAAGAGTGGAAGAGTGCTGGATCAAACGGACAATTGAGCGATCATCTAAAGTCCAAAGAAGTTCTACTTCGCTTTGATTCTCATCAATGGACTCATTATTCGAGAAAGCTCATGCAATCTTCTTGTCATCAATCGATGCGCGCTTTTTTATAGTGCAAGCCAACCGACTGCCTGATTGAAATCAGATTCAAAATATTCAAATGAAGGCGCACTTTTTGGCGTTGTACTGTTGAGTCCGGTGTATTTTTCAGCGGAAGCTCCCATCGCTTGAGTGTATGCAGAAAAAACAACGAATCTATTTTCAGTTGCAGACATGACAACATCACTTGCTCGTACGAAAGTTTGTGGCGATGAAAGAGGCTTAAACGTTTTTGGATCGGCCCAATAAGAATCAAAACTTTTTACTCCTGGAGCAAAAGGAAGAATCAATAGCTTTTCTTTTTCAACAACAATGGCAGGCCAACGTTGTGACTTCGGTCCCATGACAAATTGATCTGCAACGATGAGATCGCTAAAAATTGAATCATGATACTCTTTTTCAGATCCGTTATTCCAATTATTGTATCCGAATACAAGGAGAGCATTAGCAACGGGAGGAGTGATTTTTAATCGAGGATTTGTTTTTAGTTTTCTTTGGGAATCGATACTCAAAAGTCGAATCAGTGATGTTAACGTTTTGTCGTCCGAAGAATCCTTGTTCGCTTTTCGGATAAGTAATAAGAGATGTCCTAGATCAACTAGATTACGATTTTCCATTGCATATTTTTTCTTCAATTCACTGAGAATTGCTTTTTGAACAGAGTCGGGAAGCTTTTCGAAAATCTCTTTGCTGGCTCGAATAAGTGGAATGACTTCGTCCCATTTATTGTTATCGATAATTGAAATTGTTGCTGAGCTGGTTGAAACGTTTGCGCGTTGAGACCCTTTTAACAAATAAGAATAAGATTCGATAAAACTTTTAGCGAGAAAAAGTGCAGCACTTTTGGCGTTATCTAAATCTGGAAGCATGTTTATAGTTTCAAACGGCAGACCGGAAGTAAATTCTGCTTCTTGAGAAGCTAGAGTATAGTCGGCCACCGTTTTCACTTCATGCAAAAATTCTGTGTTACCCATGAAACATGAATCCCACCACAGAATATCTAACTTCGTTCCAATGTTGTTAAGAAGTTTTTTTGCTTCGACCAGTGGAAGTTCTGACAATCCTTCAGAACCTTGTCCGTGACCATAGATGATAAGAATTTTTTTAGATTGAGGAGATTTAAATGCGTTCTTCAGAAAGTTCTGAAGATTTTTACGTTCAGCTTTTTTAAATTGGCCCTGAATGGAAATCGAGCCAGCATCATTTGCGAGAAGAGAATTGAGTCCGATTTTTTGAGTGCCGTTGGGAGAATAAGTATATGTCGCTTGAGGCATTTCGCGATAAAGAGACAGGTTGATGTCTTTTATATTTGAAATGCGGGCAAGTTCCATTACGTTGCGATCGATGTCTTTTTGAAATTCGGCAGAATTAGACGGAGCATTTTTGCCGAGAAAAAGAACAGCGACATCCCACTTCACACCTGCTGAAACATCAGCAACTGTGAAGAAGAATGCAGCTATTAATAAAAATATCTTACTTAATGGCCTTAGGCTTTTCATTGTCTTCATCACCGTTTACACCGAACAGATTATCTGAATCCACTTGTTTTGCGAGAGTTTGGTAACTAACAAACCCTGCTCCAGTTGCAGCGTAACCAAGAGCTTTTTCAAGAGCAATTCCAATCGCCTTGTTTGAATCAGGCATAACGTGGAAGTAAGTTGAAAGACCATTCGTGAAAATGTCGAGCTTCTTTGTTCCATTAGGATCTTTGGTTGTCACTTTACGCTCAAAGTACATCTGGTTGTAGTACTTATAAGATGTACAGCTGTCGAAGAAGAAAATTTGGTAACGTTTTGTATTGAACTTAA
>CBIHOP010000420.1:0-2841 GCA_966211385.1 uncultured Bacteriovorax sp. | reverse complement strand
GTTGGTGAAGAAAAAGATATCGGCGATACATTAGAAACGGCTTCTGCAAATGATGTTAAAGATTTCAAACTCTACATGAAATTTGCTCCAATCAATGGTGTTGATGGAAGTGCCAACATTACTCTTACGATTTCAGATGGAACAACTCCGACGACAAAACAAGTATCCCTGATTGTTCACCCAGTGGCTTCACTTCACGGAGGTTGGGAAAACTTATCAGCGATTGGTTTGAAAACAGACAAGTTAGGAAATCCTGTTTCTCAATCAGATACAGTTTGTAACTATAATAAGACGACTGATACTCATCAATGTGGAACTTCAGACTGTGTGGGGACAACTGCGCCTCACGGAACGATTACACCGGATGCGGCCAATACAATTTTCTACGATTCTTTGAATAAAAAATGTTACCGTTCAACTGGAACAACTGCATTTACATGGGTTGATCTTAAAACTTCATGTCCGATAACTCGTCAGACAGGAATTTGTTCGGACAACAACTGTATTTCAAGTGCTCGTCCAACTCCAACGGCCGAAGGTCAATATCATTACGATACTGATGATGGTGTTTGTAGCGTATCAACAGGAACGGGAGCAGGTGATTGGGAAACGTTCATACCTTCTAAGATCACACTCAATTGGAAAAATTTTACAATCTCTGGAACGGGATCATCAAGTGGAGTGCAGATTGCGGGATGGAACGTCTATCGTCGCGAATCAAACAGTTCATATAATTTTAAAGGTGGTCACTTAAGAACGACAGGATCGACTTCTGAAATGACAATCACCGATCCAAGTGTGAGAACGTTTACAGATAAAACGGCCGTAGCAGGAAAAGTGTATTACTACCTTGTTCGTCCAGTTGATAATTTGAGAAAACTACCAACGTATACTCCAGAAATTTTTTCTGAAGTCCGTATGCTTGCTCCGACTCCAAATTATGCCTTTGTTCACCGCTGGATGATCAATCAAGAAATTTGTACCAGCATGAACATGTCGACAACGACAGACAATGCTATCGATCAAACTGATAATTTCAGCTGTCCTTATATTGGTCCAGGCTCTAATGGCGGACGATATGATTACGGTTCAGACTTACTCGTTGATTTGCAGGAAATGGGATGTCCATACTCACCGGCACCGAAATGCGGGCCTGATGGATGTATTGGAATTGGCAGCCCGGTAGGAGCAGCCACTAACGGTGATATTTATTACGATCGCAACAACGGTGCTTGCCATGTGTACAATGGTGGTTGGTCAGAAATGCAGACAACTGGGTACAACCTAGCGAGTGTTTCAGACGCTCTTAAATCTGCTTTAAATGCCCCTCTTGTAAGAGTGACACAAACGCGTGCCGGAGCAATCTGTGGTGCTCGTCCGTCGCCGACAATGTCAGGTCTTGATGAAGCGCTGACGGCGAAACTTCCTTCGAAAAAAGATTACATTGCTTACTCCGCTCATCCACTCAACATGAATGATTCGGACATCAGCAATCTTGAGCAAGGGTTCTCGCTCAATATTCAGTCTCGTTGTAATTCATCGGACGCTTCGGGCCTAGAAGTTGCTTATACCGATTCAAACATTCCTTCGACGAGTTTTATGTACACTCTTCCAGGAACGGCCGCTTCTGGTATTCGCACGCTTTATACGGGATCAATTCCACTGGGAGCATCGAAATCAACAGAGGCCTGTGTTTCTCGTTACGGCATTCAAGATCTTTTTGGGAACGTTGCTGAGTGGACGACTGACACACTTACATGTACGGCCGGAAATTGTGCGGCCCCAGGAACTCCTACGCATTCATTCACGTATGACTGGGATACGACGGGAGCTACGAGACATTATGGTTTCGATTTGGTTGTTGGACCTTATAATGACGCCGACAATACTGAGACAATAAACACTGCGGGTGACTTTTGGATTGCCGATTGGACATTTGCCGACGAGTTTTACGAAGCAGGAAAATTCTCTCTTCCAATCGGTATGCCTATCAGTAACAACATTACAATAAATGCCAACACAAAGGATTCACCGGCCCTGGAATGGATTCTTGATATCGGACCTTCATCCGGTATTACCAACGCTCGCTTGCACGACGACGGCTTCATTTTAAATGGTGAAGAAGGTTTATCAGGAGCAATCGCGGTAGGGGGAAGTTACGTTTCCGGATCACGCGCAGGTCGCTGGTCTGGGGAACTTGTTCCATCAATTGGTTTTGGTAACGATCTTGGTTTCCGTTGTATTATGCCAATCTCTGAAACGGGATACATTCCAGATTCGTATCACGCTTATCCTTATTAAAAATTTGTCGCCAAGGAATTTTTTGTTTAACCTAATTGTATGTTTAATACAATTGGACTTTTGCTCATTTCAAATCTCTTCATGACCTTCGCTTGGTATGGTCATCTTAAAAATCATCAGCATTCAAAATTGTGGGTGGTCATTCTTCTGTCATGGGGAATCGCTTTTTTTGAATATTGTTTTCAAGTCCCGGCCAACCGCATCGGCATTGGTCATTTTTCATTGGGACAACTGAAGGTTATTCAAGAAATAATCACGATGACAGTGTTTGCAGCGTTTGCCATTCTTTACATGAAAGTTCCGCTCACGCGCAATTATCTTTATGCGAGTTTGTGTTTGGTTCTCGCGGCCTTTTTTATTTTTAGAGATAAAGTTCAAGGATAGGAAGAATGGTAAAAGTCATTAGCTTCATCAATCAAAAAGGTGGCGTTGGTAAAACAACGATGGCCTTCAATACTTCTTTTGCTCTCGCGCAGAATGGTAAAAAAGTTTTGGCGATTGATCTTGATCCTCAAGCGAACCTCACACTTTTATTTGGAG
>CBIHOP010000419.1:0-2843 GCA_966211385.1 uncultured Bacteriovorax sp. | reverse complement strand
GAAAAAATCTTCTTCGGGTGAGATATATTTTGGTTTCTGTTTCGATGAAGAGTGCAGTGAGATTTGATTATTTTTTTTATGAAGAATCTTTAATGTAAATTCATTATTAAGTACTGCAACTATAAGAGACCCGCTCCCTGGTGTTTTAGAACGATCAACAATGATCATATCGCCTGGATGAATATTAGCTTCAGTAAGTCCTGTGCCTTCAACTCTCATAGTGAAAGTTGCAGTCTTGTTAGGAACCAGATAAGCATTGAAATCGAGATCCGGCCGAATCGTATCGTTTGCTTGATTAGGGAAACCTGTATAAGTCTGGTGCCCGTAAAGTTTCTTAACAGGTTCAGCTTTTTCAGTGTGTGAATAGATTTGATGTTCACTCATAGCGCGAGCAACATAAGCGTAAATTTTACGTAAGTAAACTTAAACAAAAAAATATTTTTATGTTTTATTTGGCCGCATTTAATCTAAGCATTTGATCTAACGTCATAGCGTTGTGAGCTGCATATCCCGCCTGATCGTTATCAAAATAAACATAAACATCTTTTCCTTTTAGCTGCCACTCTAAGCATTTATCTGCCCATTTGCGAAGCTGAGGTTTTGTATAGGAGCCTTGATATTTATCTCCTGGTCCGTGCAAACGAATGTATAAAAAATCCGCTGTATCATAAATCGGAGAACGATGGTGTTCTAGTTCGTAAAAACAAAATGAGCAATTATGCTTTTGTAATAGCTCTACAACCTCTGGAGAATACCAGGTTGGATTGCGAAACTCGAAAGTATAACGAAGGGGAGGAGTCAATCCTTCTATAAAAATTTTGAATCTATCGAAATTCAATTTCCACGATGGCGGTAATTGAAACAGAATTGGTCCAAGTTTATCTTCCAATTTTTCAGCATGGGATAGAAAATAAAAAAAACTATCTTTAGCATCAATGAGTTTTTTGACATGTGTAATATAGCGAGAAGCTTTCACCGAAAAAATAAAGTTTTTCGGCGAATTTTCCCGCCAATGTTCAAAAGTGGATTCTTTGGGCAAATGATAAAACGAGTTATTAAGCTCAACTGTTTGGAAGTATTTTTGATAATACTGGAATTCATCCGCATCTTTTATATGCTCAGGATAGAAATTTCCTTTCCAGTGTTTATAACTCCAGCCGGAAGTACCGACAAAAATTTTACCCTTTTTAATAATATCTTCCTTCTCTCATGAGAAATGATTGATATAGACGCTCTCGAGTTTCTAAATCACTCACAGGAGTAATAATTCTTTGGGCCTTGTCGAATGAACTTAAACTTTTGTTCATTTTTTCTTTTTCTAGTTTTTTAAGATCACGTCTTAAAACACTTACTTTCTTCTGATCAACTTTAGGCTCCATTAGAGATTTAATAAGAACCATTTTTGTTTGATTTATTTTTTCGGTAAGAATTTTCATATCGCTTTCAGTTGATTCTTGAAGAGCATTGAGACTTGATTTTTGTTTCTCCGTTAATTTATCTGAGTTCGAGATGAATTCTTTTGTTGTCGCTGAAAGATCCTCTCTGCTCACAACTTTTTCCTGATCAACTTGTTGATGAATAACTTGTCTTTCCTCTTGGCTTGCACAAGCAGTAAACAGAATTCCAAGAGTACAAATCATTAAAATATTTTTTGGCATAATCTCTCCAGGTTTTACGTTAACTAGTCACTTGAAAAGATTATTCTAAGATGTTCACGATTCAATCCTGCATTGTGTTTCTGCAAAATGTTTACACTAAAGGCCGGCCCTTTGTTGCTTTAGAAATTTAAGTATTACGATTTAAGATTACGAAGTGGGATTTATAAAAGGAGTTTTATGATCAAGCTTTATACATGGAAGACACCGAATGGAAAAAAACCGGCCATCATGCTGGAGGAATTAGATGTTCCTTATGAAATAATCCCTGTGGATATCGGTAAAGATGAACAGTTTCAACCAGAGTTCTTGCAGATTTCACCAAACAATAAAATTCCGGCAATCGTTGATGATGAATTAAAAGTGAATGGAAAACCACTGACAATTTTTGAATCGGGCGCCATTCTCATTTACCTCGCAGAAAAATATCATCAATTCCTTCCGCGTGAGGGCATGAGTAGATACAAAGCGCTCGAATGGACGTTTTGGCAAGCTGGTGGACTAGGACCGATGCTTGGCCAGCTTGGTTATTTCGCTGTTAGATCTAAAGAGAAAACACCACATGCGATAAATCGTTTTCACGATGAAGCGGAAAGATTATTAAATGTGCTGGATAAGCAATTACAGGAAAATCCTTTCATCGCTGGTAAAGATTATACAATTGCCGATATGATGACTTATCCCTGGGCGATTGCCGCAATAACATACTTAGAAAGCGAACTCGGTCAAAAAATAAAGGAAAAACATTCTGTCAGAAGATGGCTTGATCTCATTGGAAATCGACCAGCTGTTAAAAGAGGAATGAGCATTCTGGAAGCACCGTTAAATGTTCAAGGAAGTTTATATGCCCAATCTAAAATTATCGGAGGAGATCGTCCTACACTATGAAGATTATGGTGAAGGAAAACCTGTAGTCCTGATTCATGGATGGCCTTTATCCGGTCGTGCCTGGGAAGCGCAAATATATGATCTGGTTAAAGCAGGTCATAGAGTTATTACGTATGATCGACGCGGATTCGGTGGTTCATCGAAACCATGGAGTGGATACGATTATGATTCTTTTGCATCAGACTTGAATGGACTCATTGAATTTCTCGATTTGAAGGAAGCGACATTAGTTGGTTTTTCTATGGGAGGAGGTGAGGTAGTTCGCTATCTTGCTACCTATGGAGATGAAAGAATTAGTAA
>CBIHOP010000418.1:0-2848 GCA_966211385.1 uncultured Bacteriovorax sp. | reverse complement strand
ATTTTAATAGTTGATGATGACCAGGACTTACTGGACATGTATCAAGAGATGTTTACCATTCCCGGATTTTCATTGATCACCGCACGCTCGGCCACTGAGGCCTTAAATGTTTGTCGAGAACACCCCCACATAAAAGTCATTATTTCAGATTCTCAGATGCCTGAGATGAGCGGACTTGAGCTTCTTCGTCAGCTAAGAAATCACTATGAAGTCATGCCGTACTTCTATTTGCTGACAGGAGCACTCGAATTAAATGAAAGTGAATTGCGCGACCAAGGGGGGCGCGCCTTAATCCTAAAACCATTTGACCTAGAAGAAATAATGAAGAGAATTATAAATGACCTGAAAAATTAATTTCACATAAAGGCATGCTTTAATCATGGATGAACAAAAGCGCAAATCACGAGCTGAACTCGCGAACGAATTCTTAAAAATCTCCCAACAATTTCGTCTCGGCAATCTTCCAACAGAAACACCACATCCAAAAACGGTAACCCTATCTACGGATGCGCAAGCAAATTTAGAGAAGGCGATTAATACAATTAAAGAAATTGATCTCGATGTGTTTACTAAAGTGAAAACTTCTCTCTTCGCTTTGAAATTTTTAAAAGAGCGCATTGAAGACACACTGAAATCCGGCAATAACATTTATCTCTGTGGCTGTGGAGCAACGGGAAGACTTTCACTCGCTCTTGAAACGATCTGGCGCCATCAACGTGAAAATAATGTTGAACTTAAAGATCGCATTGTGAGTTTCATGGCCGGCGGTGATGTGGCCCTCATTCATTCAGTAGAGAAATTTGAAGACTATCCTGAATTTGGAGAACGTCAGCTTCTTGAATTAGGATTTAAAGATGGAGATCTACTTATTTCAACAACAGAAGGCGGAGAAACTCCTTTTGTTATTGGAGCGACTCAGGCCGCTTCCCGCATTTCTCATCGTGCTCCTTTTTTCCTTTACTGCAACCCGGATGAGATTTTAATCAACACAGCTGAACGCTCGAAAGAAGTGATTAAAAATCCGCGCATTGAAAAAATAAATCTCTCTGTCGGGCCGATGGCACTAACAGGAAGTACTCGTATGCAGGCGACAACAATTCTCATGTATAGCGTGGGATTGTGTCTCTGGTACTTTGATCAAACTTATACGGAAATGGAAAAAGAAGCTCTTCGCATGATCGAATTTGTGAAGACGTGTGACTTCAACTTTCTTGCTCCATTCATCAAAGAAGAAAGTGAAATTTACAAACGAGGCGAATACATTCTTTACGAAACTGATTCTTATCTGGGAATCAGTATTCTTACTGATACAACGGAGCGATCTCCAACGTTTAGCTTGTACCCATTTGAAAACCAGCAAGATGAGGTGAAAAATCCATCGCTCTCATATCTCTATTTTCGTCAGGTCGAAGAATCGAAAAAAGCATGGTTTGATCTTTTAAGAAGAGAGCCTCGCTGTTTTCATTGGAAGGAAATCACCGATCAAACAACATATGATCGTTTAATGGGATTTGATTTTTCAGCTCAGCTTACAAAACACAGAACAAAATATTTACCGAAAACGCATCACCATTTTGTGATTACATTTAATCCTGATAACAACGCGATCGAATTTAAGTTAGGTGATCTAAAAAAAGAACTCTCGCTCGGAGAATTAAACTTTCTTTCAGCACATCTTGTTTTAAAAATTCTCATGAATAACCTTTCGACGTTAATCATGGGGCGCATGGGACGATACGAATCGAATCTTATGACGTGGGTAAGAGCAAGTAACAATAAACTTGTTGATCGTGCTGTTCGATACGCGCATTTCTTATTGCACCAAAAAGGCATCAATGCGAGTTATGCAGATCTGGTGCATACTTGTTTTCAATTGAAAGATGATGTGCCGAGAGATCAGGCTTTAGTCTTGAAGATGGTCGAAGAAATCAGTAACACTAAAAAGAATTAAGAATTCTTTTTAGTGTCGTCGCCGTCTTTTGATTCTTCTTTCATCCCTTCTTTGAATCCTTTGATTGATTCACCAAGTGTGCGTCCAAGCTGAGGAATTTTTTTTCCACCAAAACAAAGAATGGCGATGGCCGCGATGAGAAGTCCTTCTGTTAATCCGATACCCATATAAGTTTCCTTTTATTAATGCTGTTTAGTAAAGTCGAGAAAGTTCCATCGAGTATTTTCCAGGAGCATAGTTCATCATTCGTTGCTCACGATGGGCGACAAATTTTTTATCGTTGGAAGACATACTGGCGTATGGGAAAATAGCGATTCCACCACGAGGTGTGAATTCGCCGATAACTTCCAGATAGTGAGGCTTCATTAATTTGGCGAGGTCATCACAAATTTTTTGAACACAATCTTCATGGAAATCACCGCGGTTTCTAAAGCTGAAAAGATAAAGTTTCAGTGATTTTGATTCCACCATCGTTTTATCGGCAATGTAGTTTATGAAAATTTTAGCAAAATCTGGCTGCGCCGTTTTGGGACAGAGAGACGTAAATTCCGTACAGACGAATGTCGTCCATGCGATCTTGCCCGGATTCTTGTTAGAAAAGGCCTCTAGCACGTCTGGAGAGTAGGTCGTAGGGTAGTGGGTTTCCTTTTCGCCTAAAACGAAATCCGAGAGCTCAGAAGCTCTAGTTGCAGTTTTAGATTTAGGGGCCTGTCTAAGCTTTTTCATACCTATTCCCATAGTCGAATTCGTACACTTTTGATAATACTCTCTTATAGCAAATAAACCAAAAGGAAGAAAGCCGTGAGTGAAGGAAAAACCAAGGTCGTTTTTGTCCAATTAGGGTCCCCTAAGAGTCCTGAAGTGAAAGACGTACGCACTTTTTTGAAGGAATTCCTG
>CBIHOP010000417.1:0-2849 GCA_966211385.1 uncultured Bacteriovorax sp. | reverse complement strand
AAATTGAACATCTCGCTGATCGCATGCTTAGTGAAAGTAAAAAGACTCAATCTGGAATTTTTATTATAAAGGCCCTTAACATTTAAATAGGAAAAAGAATGTTTGAACTGACAAATGAAACGCTCATTGCTCTCGTTACATTGACTGGAATGGAAATTGTTCTTGGTATCGACAACATTATCTTCATTGCCATTCTCGTTGCTCGTCTTCCTGCAGATAAGCAGGATAAAATTCGTAATTTAGGAATTGGGTTAGCGCTTGTCATCCGTATCGCGCTTCTTTTCTCTATCAGCTGGATTATGACTTTAAAAGAGCCACTCTTTGCTGTTTTAGGACATTCTTTTTCAGGAAGAGATCTCATTCTTCTTGGCGGAGGACTCTTTCTTTTGGCGAAATCTACATTCGAAATTCACCATAAAATCGAAGGTGATCCGGAACATGCAATTTCCGACACGCCAAAAAAGGCGAGCCCAACGGCCATGCTTTTTCAAATCTTATTGTTAGATATTGTTTTCTCACTCGACTCAGTTATCACAGCTGTAGGGATGGTAAGCCAGGTTTCCATCATGGTTGTGGCCATGATCATCTCAATGGTCGTTATGCTTTTATCTGCAGGAAAAATTAGTGGTTTCGTTGAAAAACACCCAACTGTCAAAATTCTCGCCCTATCATTTCTCCTTCTGATTGGAGTCATGCTTGTAGCTGAATCAATGGGACAACACGTTTCTAAGGGATACATCTACTTCGCCATGTTCTTCTCTCTGGCCGTTGAAATGCTCAACATCCGCTACAGAACTAAAGGACAAAAAGTAGAAGCGAAGAAAACTACTGTTTAAAAATTGTTGAATGACTAAGCCCGGTGATCTTCGTAAGCCGGGTCATAAAATACCAATACACGCCTGAAAGAAATGTAATGGTAGGGATCATAATCACAACGAAAGACCAGCTGGTCATTTGAGCAATCTGTTGATTGAGCATTTCTGCTGCTTGTGGAGATGTTTGATCAATAGGTTTGAATACATATTGGGCAAGCGCAAAGTTTAAGTAAGCGCTTAAAGCAAATGAAAGGGACAGCAGTATAGTTGAAAGTTTGAGAAGTTTTTCCATCTCCAGCTGTTTGCCGAACTCAGCAACTTTATCTTCAATAATCTGCACGCGAATAAATTGTTCATTTAAAAAAACGGAACTGATGAATGGCTTTTTCGTGAAGGCCGATCCAAGAACAAATAATCCAATCAGAGCGGGGAAAGCTGCCTCTTTAACAGCAAACCAAATTCCTGTTAGTCCACTAAGAGCGAGACCTCCAGTTAATCCCACGTTCAAGAGACCTAAAAGACTTATGTAGTTTGCTTTTTTTCTTTGATACCAGTCATACAATCCATACGAAATGGGAAATGCTAGTGCAATTAACAATGCATTTGTTGTCCCCAAAAAATTTGAACCTTTATTAAGTATCAAAACGGGAATAACGATGTTGAAGAGTAAACTTTGAAATTGGTTTTCTTGCTTAGGATTTTTCATGAACACTAGTATTCCACGATACGCGTAAAAAAGCTAAATAAATGACAATCCTTGGTATGGCCTTTGCATTAAATATCTACAGGGAAAACTAAAGGCAAATTTAATAGGGATAAAGGAGTTAAACGATGAATCACGTCAGCGAAATTATGATTAAAGATCCAATTCTATGTACGAATGACACGAGAATTGCGCAAATTAAGTACTTGATGCAAAAGTATAATTATAGCGAAATTTTCGTCATTGATTCAGAAGAAAATAAAAAACCAATTGGCATCATCCACGAAGATGATATCGAATGTAAGACTGTGGAAGAATGCCCGCTGCCTTCAGATGTTCGTGCAGATGAATGCATGAAAAGCATTCCCGCATTGGTTAACGAATTCTCCACTGTTGATGAGTGTTTAAAAATTATGGATGAAAATCACATGGACCGCATTCCTGTCATTGACGGAGGAGGACACTGCTGTGGTATTGTAGATAAACATGAAGTTTTTAAAAGCGTACCGCATAGTTGGTAGCTCACAGCAGGTAGGAAATGAAAATTGCTTTTACGTTTGATCCCTTCGAAGAAAATAAATGGAACCGCAACCAGCTCTCGAGCCTGGTTGGGGTTCTTTCCAATGAAAAAGATAAGCTCACTGCTTATTACATCGCTGGCCGTGCTGAATCGCAATTGGCCACGGCTTATGATGTTCCAGAGAAAGAAAGATTTAGTCTTTATCCAAAAAAATTAATGGAGAAAGAGCTATCATCTTTAAAACTTTCGCAAATTGAAGCTAAAGTTCTGACAGAGTCTTCACTCTCTCAATCATCGGCAGTTGCAAAACTTTCATCTGCACTTAAAAAAGATAAAGTTGATCTCGCAGTGGTTCCTACAAACGCTAAATCAATCCTCCCAAGAATTATTTTTGGAAGTTTTGCCGAGACTCTTGTTCATGTCGCTCAAACAGATCTCCTCATTTATCACCAAAAAACTAAAGTCGGTTCTAAAACGCCATCGTCTATCGTTTATGCTCATGATTTGTCTGCAAAAGGTGAGAGAGGACTTGCGCGTGCTCTTTTTTATGCAAAAAATTGGAATGCAAAATTAATTGTTGTTCACGTTGGTCTTCCTGATGATGAAAAGAAGATGAACACAAAAATTAAAAAAATTGAGAAGAGTTTAGAATCAGAAGGCATCGAATTCGAAGTAGAAACTGAACTTTCATGGGATGATACGCCTTCTCTGATTATGGATTATGCTGCGAAAAAACGCGTGGCCTTCATTGCACTAGCTGCAGGTAGCGATGAAGATGCTCCACTTCTTGGTGGAAATGTTGTTCGTCAAA
>CBIHOP010000416.1:0-2854 GCA_966211385.1 uncultured Bacteriovorax sp. | reverse complement strand
AATCACTCAACTCTTTAGCCCTCCGGTCGATTTCGGTGTCACTTGCGGTCCAGCTGGAGCATGGTCAATGCAAAAACTTATTATCTGCCAGGCGATGGGATTACTTTTTGGAATCTTCATCACTTTCTGGATAAAGTTTAAATTTTCAGGTGGCAAATCTACGCCTAAATCCGATAGCTGCTGTTCATGATTCTAAAACCTGTAACGGGCGACGCTCAAAGACTTTTCCACGGCCGTGGAAAAAAGTTTCCCGAATTCGAACACATTTGCATCGATCACTATCCACCATACATATTGATCACTGCTTACAAAGAAATCACTGATTTAAATTCAGTCTTGGCATCTCTGCCCGAATTCCCCAACGTTCTCCTACAGAAACGTTACTTGAAAAACACACCAGTCGAAGTTTTACGAGGAACTTTTGAAGCGCCTGCCTACGCTGTGGAAAAAGGGGAAAAATATCTGCTCAATTTAAGCACCGATCAAAACATCGGCTTTTTCCTCGATATGGCCATCGGACGCGACTGGCTTCGCACACATGCTCAAGGTCTCAATGTTCTTAATCTTTTCTCCTACACTTGTTCACTTTCAGTGGCCGCACTTAAAGGTGGTGCATCGTCAGTTTTAAACATGGATATGTCACAGAAGGCACTTTCCGTTGGCGATAAAAATCACATCCTCAATGGTTTTGACCGCAGGCTCGTTCAATATTCTCCTCACGACATCATGAAATCCTTCGGTTCACTTGTCCGCAAAGGTCCCTTTGATCTTGTCATCATTGATCCACCAACCAATCAAGGAGATAGCTTCAAAGTAGAGCGCGACTACCACAAAATCATTCGCCGTCTTTCCGATTTCACAAAGCCTGGCTCCATCGTCATGGCCTGTCTCAATTCGCCTTTCCTTGATTCCAACTTTTTGAAATCTGCCTTTATCGAACATGCTCCTGATTTCGATTTCACTGAACTTATGTATTCCAGTTTCGCAGACATGGAAGTCAATCCAGAAGAGGGGCTGAAGATTCTTTTCTTCAAGCGCAGATAATTCAAAAAATAGATTTTAGCTTCCTGCAACTCAACTCTAAAACGTCATTACCCCACATTGTAAGTTTGTTCTCTGCCTAATTTTACGAAACCTAATACCGCATTCTATTTCAGGCACAGTTTTCAAATGATCTTTCTCTATAAATGAAAGTGTTTAAAATTTTTATATTGATGAATAAGTTTTGATTTAGGCAGATATCCATGCTCAACATTATCAAAATGATATTAGTTGGAATCATGCAGGTGAGTTGCAGTCACTCCACAATGAAAAAAATAAGAAAACACACTCAACTCTCACTGCTCAACCCTAAACGCGCTGGTAGAAAACCGATTCATGATAAAGGAATTCGTCATATCCAAAGAGAGCGCTTTGAACGTGAGAGCAGTTTTCATATCACTATAAAGGTGAGAGATGAGAAGTCGGATCTTCAAAACAAGATGGTTCTCAAGGCCTTACATCGAGCGATTATGAAAGCGAGGGCCAAATCATTAAAGGTGATTCACTATACTCTTGAGTACAATCACATTCACATGTTGGTGGAAGCTTATAATCAAGAGCAGCTATCTAACTGTATGCAATCGTTCGGTGTGACTCTGGCGAAGATGATTAACAAAGTGAAATTTAAAAAGGGCAGAGTTTACAAGCACCGTTATCACCTAAGAAGATTATCTTCAGTGATGGAATTAAAGAACGTACTTAAATATATCTTTAATAACGGAATAAAGCATAAGAACAGCAATACTATAATGACGTTTTATAATTCGGCGATGGTGGAAAAGACACTTCATCAATTGTATCCAAAGTTGGCACGACCGAAAGATCCTAGGCTCTTTAAGCTTCAATTTCTATTATTCAACTTATTGGATCCCGGAAAGATTCACTATAAAGGATTGATAAATCTGTATTCATATCCCCAGTGAAAATCGACTAAATTATAGACAGGTGTTTGTAGAATGTTCATTGTTTAGTCGTCCTGAACCATTAAACCCTCATAAACCCTAGAGGCCAATACTGTTCAACCTTGGCATGACTGTTGCTCTAATAAAAGAAAACAAGTCAACTTGAAATACGCCTTTAGGGAGGACGTTATGAAAAAGTTAATCGTAGCTTTAATGGTTCTATCGACACTCGCTTCATGTGGAAAAGATAACAAAGTAAAATCACCAGCAGCACCTGCAGTTGTAACAAACCCATCGACAACAGTATCTACAACAGATGCTAATGGTGTAGCACTTGCGGATAAAATTACAAATTACACAACTCAGTTTGGTGTAGGACAAATTATCTATTACGGAAACTACGCAACTTGGGGACAATTAGTAAACAATGCTCTACCACTTAATTTTAAATATACAGAGTCGACATCAACGACAACGGCGAACGGTCAAAACTGTGAGACGAAGTGGTCGATCTTTACAGTGTGTAGCTACTCATCTTCTACATCGTCTACAAGTTCACTCCCTGTTTCAAGAACAGTGCAGAGTAACAACGTAAACGTAGCTTCAAAACAAGATGAATTGAGAGCGATTATTAACTCAAGAAACCCATTGATCCCAATTCAGATCTCTGGAACTTCTTACAGAATTCAAGCAACTGATGGTAAGCAATATGTAATCGACACACGCTTCCCATTACAAGCTAACCCGATCGGTATCAGAAAGACAGTTGATGGCCAGCTTAAAACTGAGTACCTTTTCAACATCGTAGAAGCTCAATAAGATCACTCAGACATTCACAAAAATAAGTGAGGACCCGTAAGGGTCCTCTTTCATTTTTTCGGCTTTAAATTATAATTAATTGTCTGCCCAAA
>CBIHOP010000415.1:0-2857 GCA_966211385.1 uncultured Bacteriovorax sp. | reverse complement strand
TAAAATCGGCCGTAGCTGAGCTTAGATTATAATTCCCTTCAAAACGTACAAAAAGAATTTGACCGGCCTTCAAATAAAATTTTCGAGCTTCGGGTAGATACGATGGATAACTAGTAGGGGGATCAAAAACTGTATCGTTATTATTGTCTCTTATATCGCGACTTGATCCTTGACCCGAAAGATAAAAAGCTTGATGGGAAGTCGTTGCTATCGATAAATTATCAGCAACTGTTACGTTCACATTTGAATTCACGCTCACCATACATCCCATCGAAATGCAGACTTCATTGGCAAAATTGCTGGAAGTTGATGCTAAAAATTTAATCTCATACCATCCATCAGATGGTATTTGATAGTAGTGAAAATTGGATCCTTCAGAGAATGCAGATGGATCAGCATCGACTGCAGTTTGTAAGCTTCCTGTTAAAATTGAATTGAAACTTATTCTTTTACGGAAAACTGTACAAGTAGGACAATCTGAAGGCACTTCAAACTGACCATTAGTTCCTGTAAATGGCGTTGTGAGTTTTGCATGCACAACGATGTTTCCAGCAATTTTTTCAAAGTTCGAATTAATTTCACTCGCAGAAATGGGCGTTCCCGATGTGAACACAAAAAATCCTGGGAGGTTGGTCGCTGCAACTCCAACGAGTGATGACAAACAAATCGTGAGTGCAACACCGTGAAAGAATCCAAATTTTTTGAAATTCATTTATTGTCCCCAGTAACTTAAATTCCAGCGATCACTGTTCCATTTCGCTGTCGTATTTTTTTTAGTTTCAAGAATCATTGTTGCGTACATTGAGTGCTGACAGTTTTCTTCATTGAGATTGATGGTCACAGTAGCTTCAGGAGAAGCGAGATTGACATCTGAGATTGATCCGCATTTCATAGTTCCAGCAGCAACATCAGGTCCAGCATAGATGACAGCAGAGAATGAATAAGACCCATGAGGAATCATGGCCGAATTTTCACTATCCAATCTATAAAGTGATTTGGCTTGTGTGTTTAAATCCGTCGTTTGAACGAAAGCTCCACCTGCACTCGATGTTTCCAAGGCAGCATGACCGAGCATGAGCTTGAATCCACTTTTAGTTTTCGGTTTGTCCGAGCAACCAATCAGGATAAAAGTAAGAATGGAAAAGAAAAGGAGCTTTTGCATGTTAACTGATCGGAAATGGGGAACTAAACATTAATCCAGCTAACTTGATCCAACTTGTCGGATAAAAGCGCTTCTCCAATCTTGTTGCAGGTATTAATATTAAGTCGCTTACCATAATTTTCTGAAGGAGATCTCAATGGAACCTCTATCAATTATTGTCCTCATCCTCATTGGATTTATGCTCTTTGATTCGATCTTTATCGTGCAATCACAGTCTGCTGCTATCATTGAACGTTTCGGTAAATATCAATTTACTGCGCATGAAGGTTTGAATTTTAAATTACCTTTTATCGATCGCATCGTTGTTCGTAGAAATTTGAAAATCGTTCAACAGGATATTGAAGTAGAAACGAAAACTCGCGATAACGTTTTTGTTCGCACGAAGGTCTCAGTTCAGTATCAAATTATCCGCGATAAAGTTCATGATTCATACTACCGTCTGTCAGATCCGATTGCTCAGATTGAAAGTTATATCTTCGACGTTGTTCGCAGTGAGATTCCAAAACTTAATCTCGACGATGTTTTCGTGAGTAAAGATACAGTGGCCCTCGCTGTTAAAGAATCGCTTGAAGAATCGATGGATGATTTTGGTTTCATGATTATTAAAACACTCATCACTGATATTGATCCGGATGAAAAAGTTAAGCAGTCTATGAACGAAATCAATGCGGCCGAAAGACTCAGAGACGCGGCCATGGCCAAAGCAGAAGCCGAAAAAATCGGGATTGTTATGCAGGCCGAGGCGCACGCTGAGAGTAAGCGACTTCAAGGTTTGGGTATGGCCAACCAAAGAAAAGAGATTGCGGCCGGACTTAAATCTTCGATAGAAGACCTAAAACAATCGGGAATTAACAATGAGGAAGTCCTTACAATTCTTCTTATTACACAACATTATGATGCCCTAGAGGCCATGAGTAAGAATTCTAAAACTAATACGATCATGGTTCCTTACAGCTCAAACAATGTTACGGGGATGCGAGATCAAATTCAGGAAGCCATTCTCACGTCGGTTAATGCTACCCGAGATAGCTAATTCCTAGGGGAAATGCTAAAATCAGGTCTCATTAGACAGTTTTAATCGAGAGGACAAAATGAAAGTTTCCGTTATTGGAACAGGGTATGTTGGTTTAGTTAGTGGAACTTGTTTCGCTGAAATTGGCCACGATGTTACTTGTATTGATATCGATCCAAAAAAAATTGAAATGCTAAGAGCGCATAAGTCTCCCATCTATGAACCGGGCTTAACGGATCTTTTGGAGAGAAATATTAAAGCAGGCCGTCTGCAATTTTCCACTGGCTATGAATCAGTGGCTTCAGCAAAAAGTATTTTCTTAGCAGTAGGAACACCATCTGCTGACGATGGCAGAGCAGATCTCACTTACTTGAAAGCTGCTGCTGCAGAAGTGGCGAAACATTTAGCAGACGATGCCATTGTTGTTATCAAATCAACTGTACCAGTTGGAACTTCAGTTGAAATCAGAAAGTTGATTTCATCACTCACTAAGAAAAAATTCCACCTGGTGAACAATCCAGAATTTTTAAAAGAAGGTTCAGCGGTTGAGGATTTCATGCGTCCAGATAGAGTTATCATTGGACACCAGGATGACTACGCAATGGGTGTAATGGAAGAACTGTATGCACCACTCGTTCGTCAGGGTAATCCAATTTATGGAATGAGCAACCTTTCGGCAGAGA
>CBIHOP010000414.1:0-2861 GCA_966211385.1 uncultured Bacteriovorax sp. | reverse complement strand
TTTCACGGTATCCCCAGAGCCATTCGTGATTTTCATAAACTTTATCAGTCGTAATACTCACGAGACACGGAACATTTGCTTTCAAAGCAGCAAGATAAACTTTCATTGAGCCTATGACATTCGTTTCATAAGTTCCAATCGGATCATCGTAAGAATCACGCACTAGGGGTTGAGCTGCTAAATGGAAAACAATATCAGGTTTTGATTCTTGAATAGCTTTTGTGAGTGAAGCTTCGTCATTGATATTTTGAAAATAGTTTTTAACAGGAAGATTAAGAAGATTGAAGTGACTTAATTCGTCCGGTGCAAGTGAATAACCAGTCACTTCTGCACCCAATTGATGTAACCACATTGTTAACCATGAACCTTTAAATCCGGAGTGTCCGGTAACAAAAACTTTTTTATTTTTATAGATCTCGAAAGCCATATGGTGTCCTTTAACGTTCTTGTTTATTTAAAATAAAAGGGAAAATTCCAAACAAGCTTACAATCAAAAGCATAATCCAGTAAACATTATACAGAGAAGCTCCGTTCGAATGATGAATAAAATTAAACAGTGAGGCAAAAGCGGCGTGACCTACTCCGATTCCTCCAGGAGAAATTGGGATGACTACCGCTAGCTGACCTAAAGGGATTAGTGTTGCGAGGTATTTTAGTTTTATCGGTTGCTCGAAAAATGGAATGTTTACGATGTAAAAAGCAACTATGGCCAACAAATGACCGACGATACTTGCAATGTATGCCCATAGAAAACTTCTAAAGTTATTTCTGAGTTTCCAAATTTCAATGGCCAATTCCTTCAATTTTTTTGATGGAATAATAGTTAATAGTTTGATCTGATTTTTTTCACTCAGAAACATGAGATTCAGTCCAAATAATGAAATAACAAATAAAGAAATATTTACGAAAATAATTTTACTCATCATAGGATGAAGTTCGATTAATTCATTGTAAAAAATGAGGCTTGTTGCCCCTGCTACGAATAGAAGCGAATTGAGTCCGATTATTCGATCGATAAAAATAGAAAATAAAACATAGGCTTTAGAAACTTGAGGATCAGTTCTATTGATATAACCAATTTTTATGAGGTCGCTTGTAAAAGCCCCAGGAAGAATTGTGGAAAACAACTGGCTAATCCAATGCATACTGAAAAATGCTGAGTTCGTGACTTTGTCAGTTTTTATTCTGATAAGAAATGAAAACCTATAGGCAGCGATAAACAACTGAAGTGCAATTAAAAAAGAAGCTCCAATGAGATATTGCGGATTCTTAAAAGTTTCTAAAACTAACTTAAAATCTAATTTTCCTTGAGCAATCAACCAATATAAAATTCCTGCGGCTAGAGCGACCTTAAATATTGTTTTCAACATTCAATTGTCCAATTGTGTAAACGGCCATGATGAAAAATAAATTTACTCCAAGTGCAATTGTAGATTGAGTAAGACCACTTACAATAAAAGTTACGATAAAAGGAACACTCACGAGGCTAACTAAATCCTCTCTCCTATACATTTCCCAAAACCAAAAAATCAGCCATGCAATGAAAGCTAGAAAACCAATTGTGCCGGTTGATGCCAGCATTTCCAGGAAATTGTTATGAGCATGCCCTCCAAATTGATATTCACCAATATTATAACGATGTTTGATATCAACTGAGTGACGTTCAAAGTTAAGATAACCATATCCAAGTATAGGTCTTTCTTGAAATGCTTTTCCTGCAGCCATCCATTGGCTTATTCTTTCTCTATCCGATGCTGGTCTTAAAATGCTTTTTCCTGTTGAGAAATAGATGGCTGTAGCAATGATGACAATCATTCCACCACTTGCAAAAAACTTTAACTTATTTTTTTTAAAGAAATACATTGGAGCACCTACAATAAGTGCAAGCATCGCGCCTCTTGTGAAGCTTAAATATAAGCCAACCAAATTTATAACAAAGATAATAAGAAGAAAGCGAGTACTAATAATTTCTTTTAGTTTTTCACGGTAAAGGATCAAACCTAGAAGTATAACCTGAAAAAAAGATAAATTGTGAGCATAGTTTAGAACCATTCCCGATAATCCCGCATTCCTGTCCAGATTTACTTTTCTCCAAGAAATATAGTTGAAACCTGTCTTCATCCCAACAATTCCTGCAATCGTTGCAATAGTGGTTGCTATACAAAAAGCATAAATCAAATATTTTAATTTCTTTTCACTCCAATGATTCTTAAAAAACCAAGCTAGAGGCGCAATAGAAAGTAATCCAAACAAAAAATACTTCACTTTCCAGACAGATTTATAACCATTTTCAATGATGTCCTGATTGAATACGACAGATAGAACTATCGCGATAGACATTGCTAACAATGCCCATGAGCTTTTTGAAAAATACGTTTTTCTTAATATACATAGGAAATAAATCGCCGGGATTGCTATACAGATGTGATAAAGCGAAAGAATAGTCGTTGAAGTCACCAATCCTAAAACAAGGGCCCACAACGATCCATAAAGTAAGAATTCAAATGTCTTATCAAGCTTTGCGTTTAAATTTTCCATGCATCAGATTCTAGGGAACTCTAGCGAGATTAGCAAATTTAGTGCATAATGATTGCTCAACATAGGAATCAATTATGTCAAAAAAAATTCTCATTACTGGCGGCGCCGGTTTTCTAGGCTCTCATCTCTCTGAACGACTTTTAAAAGAAGGAAATGAAATTATCTGTTTGGATAATTTTTTCACTGGAAGAAAGCAAAATATTGAACATCTCATGGATCATAAAAATTTTGAGTTGGTTCGCCATGACATTGTTGAACCATACATGTTCGAAGTGGATGAAATTTACAATCTAGCTTGTCCAGCAAGTCCGGTTCACTATCAA
>CBIHOP010000413.1:0-2865 GCA_966211385.1 uncultured Bacteriovorax sp. | reverse complement strand
ACTTATGGGCGGAATCTTACTAATCGCAATCGGTCTCTACAAAGAACTTCGCGATCACTTTAACGAAGTGGCGAAAAAGAAAATTTATCGCTGCTGGGTCAATGGTGAATGTTCCTTGCAAGGTCGTTTTACTCATTCGTTCTCTAGCGGTGGTGAGCGTGGACAAAAAGTAATAGTCCATTCTCATGTTGATGATGAAACGGCCGGAACACTCTCATTACGCCCGTTACGCTTTGATTCCGAGAAAGGGCAGACATTGATGGAAGTGCAATTGAAAACGGGTTTAAGGCACCAAATACGGGCCCAGCTCGCTCATCTAGGCCATCCTTTAGTGGGTGACGAACTTTATGGTGGGATTAAGGCGTCCAGGCTTTATCTCCATGCTCATCAATACGAAATTGAAGTCCATGGCAATCTTCATAGTTTCGAAAAAATTTCTAACGATTTTCGATAGATACCTCTTTTTAAACCAAATAAATTCAAGGTGTCCCGTCAAATAGCCGACAAGATTGGTAAGCTTTAACCCCGATTTAAGGATTGCGACGATGTCCCCACATCAGATGATTTTGGAAAACAGTTTTTGGAAATTTCTTGTTTCAATTGAAGAGCTTAAAGAAAAAAAGGAAATCGTTCTTTTTTGTTCATCCCTCGCAATCGATGAAGAAACCCTGACAGAGTATTGCAGTTATCTTCAAAGTTTCGATATCAGCGTAGTCAAAGACGAACAGTTTATTTTTCCCCTTAAAGATCCATGCCGTGTGAAAGTTGAATTCAGTTTATCGGAATGGTTATCGCTTGAAGCTCATTTGCACGAAAAAAATACAAAAGAGACTGGAGCATACTATAACAAAATTCTCACAGCTAAATTTAAAACAGTTCAGAGAATGAATAGAGGACTTTCACTTTTTGCAGCTGATGATCTGCCGAAAGGAAGAACGTCGGCCTACAATAAGAATGAAACCCTGAAGAAAAGAATTGATTATCATATTGCTCACAGAAAACTCATGACCATCAATTTTATTAATGCTAATGCCTGTGAGCTTTTTCCACATCGACAGGTTTTTCTTGATGGAATTCTTTGTGTGGTCGGTGAAAATATTAAAGATAAATCTCTCTGTTATTTTGCGGTTGAAGATGTTGAGGAAATTATCGATCTCAATATGTCTTATGAGCCCAATCTCAGCCAGATCGAAATCAATGAATTTATCTGCCATCTAAGATTAGTGAATGGGAAAGAGGAGAGGCTTGTTCTCAAAATCTATTCTCAAGAAGAAACGGATCTTCTGCCACAACACCACTTTTTAGGTAATCCGTTTGTCACTTCCAATACAGAAGGCGACATGATTTGGGCCGCTACAATTGAAATGTGTGACGATGTTTTTCATTGGTTATGGCAAATGAGTGACCGAGTGGAAATTCTCGATCCTGGACATCTTCGTAAAGAGTTTGCCCATTATTGTGAACTCAAACGCGAAAATCATGAGATTAAAAAAGTCTCATAATGTCGCAAAAAAAATCAGGCAATAATTTTTTTCTTTTCTCCTTTCTTCCCGCCATTCTCTATTGGTATATGGAAGAACATTACCCCGTAAAAACGGCCCTCATTGCGGGTATAGCTCTTTCGTTAATCGAAATAGCCGCTGAAAAATATTTCTACGGTCACATTCATAAACTTTCCAAAATAAATTTAGTCCTTGTCGTAGTTTTGGGAGGCCTCTCTCTCATTGGAGAAGATGGTATTTGGTTCAAACTTCAGCCTTCATTTTCGCTGCTGGCGATGGCCTTATTCATGGCCTTTAAACTCAAAAAGGGGCAGGGATTTTTCCAGGAGTTAATGGAAGACATGCGACCGGATGGTCCTCATCCACCACCTGAAATTTTACGATCAATGGAAGTTAATCTTACGTTTTTTTTCTTTGGATATGCTCTTTTGATGGCGATTTTAGCTATCTGGTTCAGTACAAGTACTTGGGCCTTCTTCAAAACCGCAGGATTTTTCATTGTTTTCCTGGTCTTCATTGTTATTCAAACTGTCGTCAATCGCCGATTGTCTAAACGTTAGACACCCCTGATCTTTCTTTCAATGTTCCACGGGCATGGGCGGAAAAATGCTATTGTCTGCTCATGATGAAACGTCTTTACTTCGCACTATTCATGTTTTTTCTTGTGATTGCTCAAGCTCATGCTTTTGATCGCGTGAGTTCACTCATGCAAGACGATGCGTTTGTCATGCTCGATCAGTTGACCGATCAAAGACAAGAACTTAAGCAAAACAAAGAAGAAATTCGTCAAATAGAAACTCATATTAAAACGACCAGCAAAGGTCAAAATGTTTACCTTCAACTAAAGAACGTCGCTGGAAGTATAATCATTGTAGGTATTATCATTGGTAGCTATAAAGCTAAATTCCCACCAGGATTAAGGGCCATGATGAGTGCTTATGTAACCATGCATGGACTTAATGCGAGTTTTATTAAATTGAATAATAAAGATCTTAAAAAACTCAGTGACGAAATTCAAAAATTCAATACTCTAATCAAACAACGTGAATCTCAATTGAGAACAAAGTTTTTATACTATTGTGATCAAGAGCCGACTCATCCCATTTGTTGTACGAATTTCTAATAGACCATTCGGAATGTGAGATTGAGCCTAGGTGTCTGGATCTTTTTAGATTTAACTAATCGATGATTCCAGTTTTCCTGCAACTTTCCTTTCATCACCAATAAACTTCCGTTCGCTAATTTCAACTCAATTAACGGTTGTTCCAAATCTTTTTTATGACGGAGTTGGAAGAGTCTTTCAGCGCCATAGCTAAGTGACGCGATGATGGGCTCTTTCCCCAGTGATTTTTCATTATCAGAA
>CBIHOP010000412.1:0-2888 GCA_966211385.1 uncultured Bacteriovorax sp. | reverse complement strand
AATCTGGCGAACAGCAAATGCATCAGCTCTTTACTCTTGTTGAATGCCAGCTTGGTTTTCCTGTTTTTGATGTAATCGAAAAAACAAAAGTAAAATTGGGGTCCTACAACGAAGCACAGTTTTCCTATCACTATCCTGGTATTGATATAGAAGAACTGATCACAAAGCTTGCGTATGAAGAAAGTTTGATGCCCACAATTGATGATATATTGAATTCTATGCAGGAAGTGTTCAAACAATCGCAAGTTGATCCTACATCTGTCTATCAGGTCGTGCTAACAGGTGGTACATCGCAACTGCCTCTTATGCAAAACAAGTTTGCTGAGATTTTTGGAAGAGAAAAGTTAAAACAATTCAACGTTTATGAATCGGTTGTTAACGGGCTAGCTCGATTTGCTCAAACAAGACTAACAACATGAAAAACAAATCTCTGTCCCACTTCCTATTACCGATGGCCGCCCTCTTTGTTTTAACTCCCTGGGGATCATCGGCCATTGCGCTGGTTCTGGGTGTTTTTATTGCAGTTACATTCGGAAATCCCTATAGCGATAAAACGAGAAAGGTTACTCAACACGGCCTCTCTATAGCAGTTATGGGATTAGGTTTTGGTATGAATCTCGGTGTAATTGCCAAAGTCGGAATGCAGGGAATTGGTTATACAGTGATTGGGATTGTTTTTGTCTTTCTCATCGGAAGTTTTCTGGGAAAAATTTTGCGAACCGATCGGGATACTTCATTGCTTATAACTGTAGGTACGGCCATTTGTGGTGGAAGTGCTATCGCAGCAGTATCCCCGGTGATCAGAGCAAAATCTCATGACATTTCAGTTTCACTAGGAACAGTATTTATGTTGAATGCTCTTGCCCTCTTGATCTTTCCTTCGATTGGCCACTCTTTAAACTTGAGTGAACATCAATTCGGATTGTGGAGTGCACTTGCTATTCATGATACGAGTTCAGTTGTTGGTGCCACTCTCCAATATGGTCCGCAAGCGCTGGAAGTAGGAACAACGGTTAAATTAGCTCGCGCCTTATGGATTATTCCCGTCGCAATGATGATTGGGATGTATCGCTCGAGAACTGAAAATGAAAATCGGGAGCAGAAACAAAAGGCCAAACGTCCATGGTTCATTCTGGGTTTTATTCTTGCGGCCGCGATTGTTACATGGGTTCCGTCACTAGTTCCAATCGGAGAAGTTATTGAGGGTCTTGCTCGAAAACTCATGGTTTTAACTCTCTTTTTCATTGGCACAAATATTACGCGTGAAACTTTAAGAAGTGTGGGAATCAAACCATTTTTGCAGGGAATTTCACTTTGGCTTATCATGGCCTCAACGACTTTGTTGGCCATTACGATGGGATTACTATCATGAAACACAACCCGATGATCGGAAAACATGTTCACAACAATCGTGAAAGCAAAGAAGGACAAGTCCTTCGTCTCATACGTGAGAATAGAAAATTATCGTTATTAGATGTCGCCACAAAAATAAATTTAAAGGCCATGGACATAGATCATTATGAGAATGGCAGACGTTTTTATACGCCAGAAGAAATTGAAATGTTCTTAGGTCTCTATAATTTTAAAAAAGAAGATTTTACTGCTCTTATGAATTTAAAAATGATTAACAAGCAAATTGTTAATCACTACATCATCCAAAATAAGGCCTAAAAATTAACTACAGTTTTTTGACCGCATTTTTTCAATTGGCTTTTTAAGAGCTGCTGATCTTTCGCAAGAATCGCAAGCCATAAATCATTAGAGCAATCGGAAAGATTTGTGCTCAGTGAAGTATGACCACCTTGTAGCACATTAATGAAATATTGTTCATTACTTTGATGTTGCGAATGATAAATGGCATGAGATTGCGGAGTCACGGGATCCATTCCACCACTGAAATAGTAGACTGGTGCCTTTAGTGAATAATTTTTAGAATCATATGGTCTATCAAAGTTAATCCCAGTGCAGAGTTTTTCACTGCGAAGAATAAGTTCACCTTTTTTCCATTCGTAATCGTATTTCACATCACGGACATCTGGAACGAATTCACGGCATGATATTTCTTTATAAAGAATAGTCTTCTCTATCGATGGTGGCTGAGTCATTCGCTTAATGCGCATTTGAAGACCTTCCCGCAAATCTTCATCCCCTTTAGGATCAAGTAGCTTCAATTCTTCCAGAGCATAGTCACTTCCATCCGGGAGCATTCCATAAATCAAGATGGCATTAATCCATGCCGCAAATTTTTTTTCTTCAAAACCAAAAGGAACTGATGACTTGTTTAATTCTTTTAATACTCTAGTTGGAAGTTTTTCTTTCACGCGTTTCCATTGTAATAAAACATCGTGAGCATATTCATCTGGTCCAAAGGCCTTTCCAATTGTGCCTTCAAGAATGATCCCTTCAGGTTGGGGCATATTTTCTTTAGCTATTATCGAAGCAGCAATTGTCGCTACTAAAGTCCCGTGCGAAATAGCATGAATAAAATATCGTTTTGGATTGAGACTCTTAATCATAGAAACAATGTCACGAGCAATGGCCTCTGAAGAGAGATTGTTCGGTTGTAACTTATCATTTAAATTGCAACCTACACCTCTTGGGTCAGTTCGGATAACGGCAAATTCCATTGGATAACTAAGTCCCATATCCATTGATGTCTGGCCTGGTCCACCAGGAATAAAAATCATTAGAGGTGCATCGGCATCTTCTCTCGTGCTTAATCCATAACGATAAGTGAAAGTTTGTTCCGGTTGATTATAGTCAACAGGGAGCTCTATGCTTTGAGCAGATTCACTGAAACATCTTGATGGAAGTTCCACCGCCAAGACTGATTGAACAATAATTCCTGAAAATAGAATCAAAAACGAAAGTATTTGCATGGAACTAAG
>CBIHOP010000411.1:0-2894 GCA_966211385.1 uncultured Bacteriovorax sp. | reverse complement strand
TTTCTTAAAACAATATTGGTCTTTGAAGTTGCAAATAAATTCAAACCAAAAGTTCCGAGTTTTAAACCGGGAAAAATTGAAGCTTGAATTGTTACCGGATAATTGAGAATTCTCTGAGCGATCGCCGCTGGATCTTTTTGCGGAAAATTATCGAAGCGATCCATATCATCAAGGGCATTCGTTCCCCCTAAGCTCGGAGCGAGCGGCGTGAAACTCACACCTTTATTTCTTCCGAGTGCGGCCGGATTATAAAACAATGTATATTCATCATCAGCAATCGCCGTATAGGCATCACCCATAAGAAGAGCACGTGGGCTTCTTCCTAAATAACTCACCTCTTGTGCTTGAATCACGAAAGTTAAAAGAAGAATGGATGCACTTATAAGAATTTTCATTCGATGAGTGCCTCAAAAATTGTTGCATAGTACGACTCCAAAGTTTGGGTCGTAATCGCTGCATCTGTTTCACAATTTGATTGAGAAAGCACGGTGAGAACTGGTCCGATCGCTGGATATGACGTTTCGAGAGCATCTTTGGCCGTATCAATATCTGTCGTTACTGAGGCAATGTCATCTAGATCACCACCACCGGCAGAAACAAGAATACTAGGTAAAACTTCTAAAATTCCATTAAGGAGTACAACACCTTGGCATAGACGTGCTCTGCGATCATCAGTTGAAACAAGGGCCGAATCCAATTGAGCATGAGGTGAGTTTTTAACTTTGCATGCCCCCTGTTGGTTTGTCAGAATGAATTCAACTTGTGCATTGATAGTTGAATAATCTGTAAAACAAACGTTGGAAGCACTTCCTGCTCCTTTCACACCATTGGCATCAGTATCTGCATAAACTTTAAAAAAGCGTCCGAGTTGAACAAACATCATGTAGGCCATTTGCGAATTGATGTCTGAAGCTTCGTCTTGTGTGAAAAGTGCATTTCTTGTGGCCGATGTAGGCTCAGTAGTGGAAGCGATTCCACCAGCGTAAAGCAAAATATCAATCGCTTCTTGGAGATCATCAAATTTTGGATCTTCGATTAGAGGAGATGTGAAAGTTTTTTGCGAAGTTGTGTAACGGCTAATCCCACCTAATGGTGCTGGGGTAGAAGTTAAAGCAATATCTGTCCCAAAAAACACTGTCGTTGAATATCCTGCTCGACAGGCGTACGCGCTCGAAAGAAGCTTCAAATAACGAGCATTTTTATTTTGTCTGCCCATTCCCTCTAAAAGATTAATGGCGTTTTGACACTCAGATTTACTAAGCAAAATTTCAGCTGAAATGAGATTAGATTTCACTTCATTCTCTGCTTTTTTACCGCAAGAGCTGAAAATGAAAATCATCAAAATGAGTAGTAAATTTTTGCGAGATACTGCCGTCATTGCTCAACTTTCCCCTTCTATTAATTATGCCTAATGAAGGGGTAAGTTTATACGTGAGGCAATTTCAGCCATGAAGGAAGCGAACAAGCTTATCGATAGCTTCAGTAAACGCTTCTTTAGGTAATACCAAACTAATTCGCGCGGAATTCATCAGTCCGAAATCAGTCCCAGGAACGATGACAACTCCTGTTTGATTAAGAACATCTTCGCAAATTTTCATCGAATAATCTGAGCGATCATTTTTATCCTGACGATATTTTTCAAAAACCGTCGTTTGCGAAAGATCAATCATAAAGTAAAACGCAGAAACAGGTTGATACCAGCATTTCATCAAATGATATTCTTTAAATTTTTCACGGATGACGTTTGAATTTTCTCTTAAATGAAGTTTTACCGGTCCTAAAAATTGAGCTGAGTTGGAAAAGTTATAATTCAACATCGCTCTTTGAATAAGCGAATTTGCACTGCTGGTTAACTGCCCCTGTAAATTTTCAATCGCCTTACACAAAATTTTAGGAGCAATACAATAACCAATGCGAAGTCCCGTTGAAGCAAACGCCTTAGAAATGCCATCCACAATCACTGTTCTTTTTAGAAGCTCAGGTTTTTTTTGATAGAAATAAGTTGGTTTTGGATCATAGTAACAAACTTCAAAATATATTTCGTCGCTGATAACGACCAGATCTTGATTCTCTTCCAAGAGCTCTGCAAACTCATTCATCCATTCATCGGAATAATGAATACCGGCCGGATTGTTTGGGCTGTTGATGATGATCGCTTTTGTTTTTTGAGAAATAGCTTTTCTAATATCTGCCATGCTCGGAGTAAAAACATCGTAGATTGAAGACTTCACGATCACAGGAACACCATGACAGAACTTAATCATTTCCGGGTAAGACAACCAGTAAGGTGAAATGATAATAACTTCATCACCTGGATTAACGAGCGCACCAAGAATACTTGAAATAGAGTGTTTCGCCCCATTGGAAATCACACAATCAAAAGTTTCATCTTTCACTGAAGAAAAATGTATTCCACGCGTTTCTTCAATGTGCGCTAGAATCTTTTGACGAAGTTCCGTGAAACCTGAAACAGGGCTGTATTGATAGGATTTTAAAAAATCCAATTCATCCCTGATTGAATCGACAAATTGTTGAGGTGGACGAAAAGGCAATTGACCTGCAGTAAGATTGTAAACTTGTTTTCCTTGTTCACTCATCTCTAAGGCCAGCGAGTTGAGTTTCAACGTTACACTTTCGGCCATTCCTTTTACACGTGAACTTAATTCCATAACAATCCTTACTATGAAAACAAAAACATTCTTGTTTTAGTATAGCGAAGAATTCTTAGGACTGGGGAAAATTTGTCACGAAGATGTAGTTGTCACCCTGCTCGAAACTCTTTGCGCAGGAGAGACCAAGTGTTTGCCAATGCTCCATTGGAAAACCTTTTTGTGGATCGCTTTCAATCCAAAGTTGACCAAAAAACCACGGCTCTTTTGTGAGTTGTTCAATGA
>CBIHOP010000410.1:0-2915 GCA_966211385.1 uncultured Bacteriovorax sp. | reverse complement strand
TAAGGGTCCTCTTTCATTTTTTCGGCTTTAAATTATAATTAATTGTCTGCCCAAATTCATAAAATCAAGGATGGTTTCTCATGGCACAGTTTAAGACAGATCTTAGAGATATTTATTTTAACCTCTTCAATGTTTTAAAAATCCAGGATCATACAGGGTACGCTGAGCAGGACATGAAAGATGTCATCAGTGAGTGTAATAAGTTTATTGAAAAAGAAATTTATCCGTGCAGAACGCTCGGAGATGTTGAAGGTGTTCATCTAAGTAAAGATGGAAAAGTAACAGTTCCACCTTCGTTTCATAAACCATTCAAAAGTTTTTATGAAAACGGCTGGTACGGGATTGGATACGCAGAAGAAATTGGTGGGATGCCTTCTCCTCATTCAGTTGCTCTTATCTGCCAATCAATTATGAATGGAGCGAACGTTTCATTCGCAATGTATCCAGGACTTACTCGTGGAGCGATGGATGTTATTTTAAAAGTGGGTTCTCAAGAGCAACAAGATTCAATTGTTCCTAAGATGATGTCAGGGGAGTGGGGAGGCACGATGTGCTTAACTGAACCTGGAGCTGGTTCCGATGTTGGTGCCGCTATTACTTCTGCAACTCCAATGGGAGACGGCAAGTTTAAAATCAAAGGTGTGAAGATTTTCATTTCTTCAGGTGATAATGATCTCTACCAAAACGTCGTGCACTTAGTTTTAGCAAGAACGCCAGGAGCGCCAGCTGGAACAAAAGGTCTCTCACTTTTCATCGTAAAAAAATTCAGAGAAGACGGAACTCCAAACGATGTTCGTTGTACGAAGATTGAAGAGAAAATGGGGATTCACGGTCAAGCGACTTGTGAGATTACTTTTGGTCAAAATGGCAATTGCGAAGGCGTTCTCATTGGAAAAGAATTTGATGGAATGGTGAACATGTTCATCATGATGAATGAAGCTCGTCTGCTCTGTGGAGTTCAAGCAGAAGCACAAGCAAATCTCGCGACAATGTTAACAGAACAATACGTTCGCGAGCGTTCACAATTCGGTAAAGAAATCATTGCTCATCCAGATGTAAAACGCACAATGCTTAAAATGCGTTCAATGTCTCGTGCGATGAGAGCACTTGTTCTGTACACTGCAGATTTATTCGATAAACTTCACCACGGTGATACTTCAGTCGAAAATGAAATCGCATTCCTTACTCCGATTTGTAAGGCCTATTGTTCGGATGAAGGGTTTAACGTTGCGGTAGATGCGATTCAATTACACGGTGGATATGGATTCTGTTCCGAGTATGGAATCGAGCAGTTTGCCCGCGATACAAAGATTGCAACGATCTATGAAGGGACTAACGGTATTCAGGCGGTCGACTTCACGATGAGAAAAGTTTTAAAAGATAATGCTAAAACATTCATGGGAGTTGGGGCAAAGATTCAAAAGACGATGGCGAGACCAGAAGCTCAGGCCTTCAAAGAAGAGATAGGATTGATTGGAAAAAATTTAGAGAAGGCCCAGGCCATTCTTCAACGATTTGGTACACAAGCGAAAGCTAATCAATTCGATGCGATTCTTTTCCATGCAACATCGTTCTTGTCTTTTAGTGGAAATTTGATTGGTTCTTGGTTGTTGCTTGAAAGCGCTTGTGAAGCTTCAAAAATGCTCGCTGCTGCAACTAATGCTGAAGAAAAAGACTATTATCAGAGTAAAATACTCGACTTTAAATTCTTCGTGCAACAGCAACTTGTTAAAAATGTTGGGCTTTCACACTCAATGTTAAATTTTGAAGAGGACCTATCTCAATTGAAAGTTTAGTTGTTTCAGTGTTACACTGATTGCAATTACACTTTAAACTTGAGCTAAAAATGGACATTCAGAAACTAAACGAAGAGATCAAACTCTTCTCTTCCAGCACGCATGGAAGTTCCGATTATGACAAGGACGAGTACTTTGTCATGGGCGAAGAACGTGTGGACTTCGCCCCACTTCGATTTATCCAAAAGAAATTGCCCGAATGCAAAGACATCTATTCGCTGTTGCGATTAGGATTTGTCTACGATTCATTCGAGCTTTCAAACAATGAAAATTTTCAATTGTGGTACGAAAAACAATTCTCAAAAAAATTATTGAGAAAAGATGCCCGCAAAATCTCCATTGTTTATGTTCCAAACAACAAATTAATCCTCGATCAAATCGGACTTGTGAATCGTTCATATGAAATCCTTGCTCATGAGCAAATTCTTTTGAACGGAAAAAATCTTCCAACACAATTGGGAGAGTGGTACGCAAAATGTATCTTTGGTTTGAAGCAGGTGAAGTCAACTTCGCAAAGAGGATTTGATTTCATTATGGCCGATGGTAAACGCGTAGAGATTCAAGTTGAGTGGAGTGATGCTTCTTCACCTAAAGGTGTAAAGATCAAAAAGACTCTCGTCGATCTCTCTGATTATTGCATTATCATTTACGTGGCAAAAAACTTCATGATTCGTGAAGTGTGTTTTCTTGATTCGGAATATGTTTCCAGAAAATTTTCCAACAAAGGTCATACGATCTTCTTAAAAGATAGTGACGTGAGTGCGTATTTCTTTTCGAAATCGAGCAAACACTTTGATAAAATCATCAATCCCATCACTTTCTTAAAATATGCTTCACCCAATTTAGCGATGAAGCTTTCAGAGAAACTTAGTAGCCAGCCGGGTAGTTAGATGAAAGTTTTAAACTTCATCGTGCCTGCTCTTTTAGTTTCGGCCTGTTCAACTACAGATGAAGTATTCTCTTACAAGAATCACTGTTCGGGTGAATCGTACAAGCGAATGAAAACGGTTAATGAGCTCGAAAAAAAGCACCGTCGTGGTGAAGCGAACAAGCTTGAAACTGAAATAATTAAAAGCAAGCGAATGTTCTCAAGTGAATATGAAAAGGAACTGAAGACAT
>CBIHOP010000409.1:0-2918 GCA_966211385.1 uncultured Bacteriovorax sp. | reverse complement strand
GTTCGTGGTCTTTCTTAGCGATACCAATCCCAAGATCTTTAACTGCGATCTCTATATGAGTTGCATTTTTTCTGAGAGTGACTTCAATTGGTTTGCGGTCACCATAGCGAATAGCGTTTGAAATAAGATTACTGATGACTTGCTCAAATCGAAATGGATCACATGTCGTAAAGAGTGACTCCTCAATGTGAGATTGCAATCGTATTGCTAAATGTTCGGCCTGCGGTTGAAAACGGGCCAATGTTTCTTTTATTAATTGAGTAATGTTTGTCTTTTGCAGATTGATAGCGAGCTTGCCTGAAGCAATACGTGAAATATCCAGCATGTCCTCAACAAGTACAGTAAGTCGATTGAGCTGTTTCAATGAGCTTTCTGTGAGTTTCTTAACGTGAATCGTGTCCATCGTCTGAGAATTATTCTTAGCAATTTGACGATCAGCTATTTGAAGTTGAAGTTGCATTGAAGTGATTGGAGTTTTTAATTCATGAGAAGCAATCGAAATGAACTCATCACGCTGAAAAATGGAAGCGCGGGCTTTTTTAAAAAGGGTTGCATTCTCAATTGCGATGCTGGCCCGATTCGATAATTCAATTCCAGTTTGCAGATCGAATTGGTCATAGTGAGTACGATCTGTAGTTATGACTAGGTTAATCGATCCGATAATCTTCCCTTTAATAATCAATGGAAGAGTGATGAGTGATTTTACTCCAATATTTTTAATGATCTCTGCATGCTCCGCTGATTTCGTATGTTCTAAAATATCTTGCGTATTAAATTTCTCGAAAAGAAGTGGTTTACCTGTTTTTATAACGTGAGCTGTTGGCTGAGGAGAATCGTAAGTCGGAGGATACTTCTCTTGCAGTTCATGCATGTATTTTTCAATCACACGATCGCGATGATGAGTGTAATAACGTTCGATTTGGCCTTCTTCATTGATGAGATCAATAACTGTTCCATCAGCTATATCAGGTACGCAAGCCTCAGCAATATTGTGAATGGCCTGTTCATAATCAAGTGTCGAAAGAAGAATAGAAGAAACTTTGGACAAGAAAGTGTTGGCAGCTTCAATTCTTTTTGCATCAGTCACATCTAGATGGATGAGCACTAGCTCTTGAACGGCATCACTTTCATCTTTTAAAGGATAGATAATTCCTTCGACGGCCCTTATGCTTCCTTCAATACCAATGGCCTTGGGATCATAGTGTATAAGCGGAATTTGGGAAACCTCTCCATTAAATCCTTTTTTGATAAACTCAAGAACACCATTAGCTTCAAGATGTTTGTCTTCCAGCATGTTGTAGCCATTGAGAATATAATTTTGAATCGTCTCTTCAGGAATTTTCCATAGATTTTTCCAAGCACGATTCACCATTAATGTTCTTCCATCGGGAGCAAGAATTTGAATACTAAATGGCGACTGTTCGAAAATTGTTTTGAATCGAAGCTCTGTATTTCTTAGGCGCTCAACTTCAATGGCGGCGTTAAGATGTTCAATGAGATTTTCAAGAAGCGATTGATTTCGTATTGATTGCTCAGCTTTAAGGCTTAAAGTCGTATCATGTGATAGTGCCGCTTTCAGTAGGGGACTTGGTAATTCTGCTTTATCCGTAGTGTGTGTTGAAATTTGGTAACATTCGGTTTGAGAATTATTGGTAAAAAAAATCTCGTTTGTCTCGAAAGTTAAACTAACGAGTTTCGCCCATTTTTTAAATGAACTCACATAGGTCAGCAAATATTTTTCAGTAGCAATCGACATTAATTCCTTCTTACTTCTTCCTCGGACAATCGACAATTTCTTTCTAGTGTGACACGTTAGGTTATGGTCATTTTTCTTTTCGCTCATTGGGAAAGCGTCTAAAATAAGCCTATCAACAAAAGGTGTGTAAATGAAACTTAAGATAATTTCTCTTTTGAGTATCCTTTTTCTTTGTTCATGCAGCTCCGTTAAGGATCTTCTTAAAAAATCAGAGGTGCATGAAAAAATGGCCACCCAACTGGAAACGCAAAACTACATGTTTAATCTTGCAGAACTGCAAACAAAGCTTATTGGTCATTTGGAATATACTGGCCTGGGCGGGAAAATGATAATTCTCAATTCGAGCAATACAATGGGAATGCACAATGAAGAAGTGCGTGAAGAAATGGAAGATGGATTTTTATACAAAGATAAAATGTATGTTTCAACGCCAGATTTCAATATGGATCTATTCACTTCCGATTTCGAGAAGCTTAAAGATAAATTATTAAAGGCGAAATATCACGTACTCGAAAAATCTGAAAAAGGTTTTCTCATTGTAAAAGGAAACACTGTTTATGAAGCGACAGTTGCAAAAGACAATCCTAATCAATGTGCTTTACGCGTTTACAAAGTTACTAAATTAGTTCGTCCCATAGACCTCAATATTGACTGGCTGAATATCATCAAAAAGAAAGGTTCTTTTTTTAATTTAAGCGAAGGACCTATTGATTTTATCGCCTCCCGAAAATATCAAGTTCGCGACAGAATGGAAGAGCTCAATGTCTTCTTTCGAATTGATCAGGAAAGAGCAGAAAAAACTGAATCTGAATTGATGGCGACACTTTAATTCATGCTGACTTTTCCAATCGATTCATTGAAAGAAAAAATACTAAGCGCTTTGAGCGTAAAAGATTTTTTAATCATCAAATCGACACCTGGATCTGGAAAAACAACGAGAGTTCCACTTTTTCTTAGAGAGCATTTCAGTAAAAAAATATATGTTTTGGAACCACGTAAACTAGCCGCAAAGTTAGCATCTCATTATGTGGCCAGTAGTCTCGGAGAAAAAACGGGGGAGAGTGTTGGGCACATCTTTAAGTATGAAAGAGTTGCCAGCGATTCGACACAAGTTCTTTTCATCACAGAAGGTACATTCCTGCGGTTTTTGTCACAAGATTCG
>CBIHOP010000408.1:0-2932 GCA_966211385.1 uncultured Bacteriovorax sp. | reverse complement strand
TCGAATGTTATTCGTAATTCTCATCGATTAAATCTTGCACCTTATGTTGACTGGCAGATTGGAACTCTAGGCCCAGTCCTTTTCACCAATCAAACCAAACTGGATTTTCAAAGTTATCGGTTACCAACTGAAACGCAAAAAAACTTCAGCAAAAAAGGTTTGATCTTTGAAACGGAAGCGAAATTTGAATTAGAAAAAGTTTATGGATTGGCCTACAACGAACAAAGACCAATTAACTTTAATGCCAACGGAGAAACACCCAAAAAAAATTCTCAAGAAAGTACAATCGTTGGTGAACTTCCGAAAATAAATGCGACTCAAGGACAAGAGACGATGACTGTTGTAAACAACAGCTATCGTCACTCACAAGAATTTAAACTGAAACATTATTTTCTTTCTGATCAAACATTCAAAGGAAATGCAAAATTCAGGAACCAAATTGAAAACGATGCAGGTCAATTTGATTATCTGGATGCCATCAGAACAAAAGAGCACTTATATAACCAGACAACGGCAACCGATTCACTTCCATTGAGCAACACTGTTGAGTTTCAGTGGAATAATAGTCTCATTCAAAAAACTGCGCGAAAGTTTGATCCGTTCGTCGATGGCAGGTACTTAAAAGACAATTTTGATTATCGTAACATTACTTATTTTGAACTGTCTCAAGGTTTAGATTTAACTGTTGATTCAGATGATCTCAACGATCGATTGACGAGGCTTTACATCAATACTGGTTTATCGCTCAATCGTTTATCATTTTCAGTACAAGAGTTTTATTTCCACCGAACGAAAGAACATAAGCTTACTTCTAATGTTTCATATGCTCTTGATCGTGCTTCTCTTAGTTCAAAATTCACGTACAATTCGTTCAATTCTTCGAGTATTCCTATTTCAAAATTGATCGGCTATGGACTCACCCTGCAGATCAGCGATTTACTCACTATTAAAAATGCTCTTGATTATGATATCGAAAGTCGGTTAATCAATTCAAGCAGCTACTCTGTTCTCTACAGTCCACTTAATAATTGCTGGAAGCTTGAACTAAATTATGCCCGTGACTTAATTGATAAAAAATTCGGATTCTTGTTTTATATTAATTATAACAACAACAGTTTCACATCAATCAATGTTAGATAAAATACTCATTATCGATTTTGAAGACAGTTTCACTTACAACATTGCAAGTGTTCTGTTTGAACACGAATCTTCTTGTAAAGTTGTCTCTCATCAGGATTTTTTTGAAAATATGATGAGTGACTGGCAAGTTCAACTTGGGAACAAGGCCATTATTTTAGGGCCTGGTCCCGGACATCCAGATCTTTATAGAAAATATATTCCTGCCATTCGCGAATTGATGTCAGACGAAAACGTTTTTGTGATGGGCATTTGTTTAGGACATCAAATCATTGGTCTCTTAAAAGGTTATCAGGTGAAACCTGTGGCCGATCAAGTTCATGGTCAAGTGGTGCATCTTGAATTGAACGGCGAGAAAATGGCGGTTCAAAGATATAATTCATTGGGAGTTTTCAAAAACAATCTTGAAGAAATTTCGTTTCAATGGGATCGAGGAGTAACCTATCAATTTCATCCGGAATCAATCGGCACTGAAAATCAGCTCGCTTTCTTTGAACCGCTTTTAGATTTTATAAACTCATAAGAGGCAAATTCTGACCAAGCCTGAAAAGCGAAGCTGCATAAGCTAAGCTGAGTTATGGCCAATCTTCTCAAAATTGACGGAATTTATGATGCTCGAACCTTGAAATTTTTAAAATCTCACGGTGTGGCCCATTTTGGTCTCGACTTCAATCCACGAAGTATGAATTTTATCCAAGAGTATGTTCTGCTCGAACAACTCGTTCCACTTCTTTCTGAAAATGATTTTCTTACTTTATCTTTTACTCGTTCTGATGATCCTATGATTGATAAAGTGATTCTTGATCTTACAAAGGCAGGGATTAAACGCGAAAATCTTTCGCTTGAGTGTATGGAGTGGAAGGGACTGCCAGAAGAGAGAGGACTTCATTACTACGTCGTTTTTGATCCTCAGCTTGATCGTACATTAGTGCAATCACCCCTCTTTAGAGGTTTTGTTTTTCCATACGGACTGTTTGCAGAAATGCAGTCGACAGGAAAACTTCAAATTTTTCTCTCCCAATTTTTTAAACAATTTTCCTCAGTAACAACAGAAAAGGAATTTGTTTTAAGAGCTGAATGGTCTGATGATCTTTTCCCAAGTCTCACAGACATGATGGACTTTGATCGACTGGCCCTTCCCATTTCCTCAGAAATTGAACTCTGTTACAGAAATGTGGATTTAAAAAAACTTGAAAAAGAATTGAACGTTCACTCATTAAAAAAATCTTTTATTCATAAGCAGGCATTTTAGTGACAGCAAGTAGACCTACAATTGTTCTTGTCAATGATGATGGTGTTCATGCTCCAGGAATTAACATTCTCAAAGATACGTTAAAAAGCATTGCTAGAGTTATTGTGGTGGCCCCATTACAAGAGCGATCAACAACAGGGCATACGCTGACACTTGATCACACCATTCGCATGGAAGAAATTGCAGAAGACGTTTATGGATGTAGCGGTTTTCCAGCTGATTGTTCGCTAATGGCACTTGGACATCTTTTTAAAAATAAAGGTGCAAAATATGCGGGAGAAAAAATCGATCTTCTCGTCTCGGGAATCAATCGTGGTGCAAATTTAGGACAAGATGTTTTTTATTCAGGAACTGTGGCCGCTGCCCGTGAAGCTACATTTCATGGCATTCCATCTATTGCGGTTTCATCATGCATGGATTTTAAATCAACAGTAAAAAATAATGATTATTATTATACTGCTTCAAATTTTATCAAATCTCTTGTACAATCAAATATATCTCAATCAATACCGCCGATGACATTATTGAACGTGAACGTTCCTT
>CBIHOP010000407.1:0-2991 GCA_966211385.1 uncultured Bacteriovorax sp. | reverse complement strand
TCAAGTCCCTGCCTAGCTTTTTGGTGGGGACTAATCTCTTTAATTCATCAGTTTTTTGCTCTGGTTTGATGGATTGTTTTTCATTGGAAAACTCGCAATCTGCTTGCCCAATTTCGGGGGGTATGTTACTTATCTAGCTCATTAATAATTTCAGTTGTCTGAAATGTTGGTCCGTTGGATTTAAAAATGAAAGCGGCTCACAGACAATTCGATTAACCAACGGAGTTTACATGTCAGAATTATCTCTAAAAGGTCTCCTTGAGGCCGGCGCTCACTTCGGTCACCAGACTGAAAAGTGGAACCCAAAAATGAAGAAGTACGTTTACGGCGAAAAGAACGGTATCTACATTATCGATCTTGCTAAAACTATTCCTCTTGCAAAAGACGCTTACGAATTCCTAAAAAGAACTGCTGGCGAAGGGAAGCCAATCCTTTTCGTTGGAACAAAAAGACAAGCAGCTGACGTTGTTTCAAAAGCAGCTCAAGACTGTGGAGCTTACTACGTAACTTCACGTTGGTTAGGTGGAATGCTTACGAACTACAAAACTGTAGCTCTTTCAGTTGATAAAATTCGCAAAGTAGAAAAAATGAAAGAAACAGGAGATTTCGGTCTTCTTACTAAAAAAGAAAGAATCAACATCGAGAAAGAAGTTATCAAGCTTGAAAAAGTTCTTGGTGGGATTAAAGAAATGAGAAAGCTTCCAGGAGCTCTTTTCGTTATCGATCCAAACAACGAAAGAATTGCTATTCAAGAAGCTAACAACCTAGGGATTCCTGTTGTAGCTATCACTGATACAAACTGTGATCCAACAGGTGTTGACTATGTTGTTCCAGGAAACGACGACGCTATCAAGTCTGTTTCTATGTTCACAGAATACTTCGCTAACTCTGTAGCTGAAGGTATCAACATCGCTAAGAAGAACAACAAACTTGAAAAAGGTACAAAAGATTCTTCTCGTGACGTTGCTCTTGAAAAAGAAATCATCAGCAAGTACGAAAAAGATATCGATCTTGCAGACGAAGAATAATATTTTAAAAACTTTTAATTTTTTAGAGGAAATATATGACTCAAATTACTGCAAAGCTTGTTTCTGAACTAAGAGAAAAAACAGGCGCTGGAATGATGGACTGTAAAAAAGCTCTTGGGGAAACAAACGGCGATCTTGAAAAAGCTGTAGATTACCTAAGACAAAAAGGTCTAGCTGCTGCTCAAAAGAAGCAAACTCGTGTTGCTGCTGAAGGCGCGATTGGTTCATACATCCATGGTGGACGTATGGGTGTAATGGTAGAAGTTAACTGTGAAACAGACTTCGTAGCTAAATCAGAAGATTTCCAAACTTTCGTAAAAGACGTAGCTATGCACGTAGCTGCTGCTGATCCAAAGTTCGTAAGAGCTTCTGAAATGGATCAAGCTTTCGTTGACCGTGAAGTAGCGATCTACACTGCTCAATTGAAAGAAGAAGGAAAACCAGAAAACATGATCTCTAAGATCGTAGAAGGAAAAGTTAAGAAGCTTGCTTCTGAAGTTTGTCTTCTTGATCAAAAATTCGTTAAGAACCCAGACATCTCAGTTCAAGATCTAATCAATGAACTTACAATCAAAGTTGGAGAAAAAATCGACGTAAGAAGATTTGTAAAATTCAACCTTGGAGAAGGTATTGAGAAGAAAGTTGATGACTTCGCAGCAGAAGTTGCAAAAATGACTGGTGGACAACACTAATTCCATTCACTAACAACATAAAGGGGCTTTTAAAGGCCCCTTTTTTTTACCTAAAAAAGGAAATCGAATGAAGTATAGCCGTATTCTACTTAAACTCTCTGGTGAAGCTCTTTCTGGTGATCAAGGTCACGGAATTTCTCTCGAAGTTCTCAATATGATTTCAAGTGAAGTTAAAGAACTTCAGGATATGGGCGTAGAAGTCGCTATCGTTATTGGTGGTGGGAACATTCACCGTGGAGTTGCTGGGGCCACTGTAGGAATGGATAGAACAACATCTGACCACATGGGGATGCTTGCAACTGTTATCAATTCACTCGCGCTTCAAGACAGTTTAGAAAGAAATGGGATCAATACACGCGTTCTCACTGCAATCGATATGCAAGAAATCGCTGAACCATACATCAGACGTCGCGCTGTGCGCCACTTGGAAAAGAAAAGAGTGGTTATCTTTGCGGCCGGAACCGGGAACCCATATTTCACAACAGATACAGCAGCTGCTCTTCGTGCGAACGAAATTGACGCACATGTCATTATGAAAGCTACAAAAGTTGATGGAATGTATGATAAAGATCCAATGAAGTTTAAAGATGCTGTAAAAATTGATAAACTGAACTTTATGGACGTTTTAAACAAAGGCATCAAAGTCATGGATTCAACGGCCATTTCTCTTTGTATGGATAACGATATTGATATTCTTGTCTTCAATATGTTTGAGAAAGGAAATATTAAAAAAGCTGTCCTTGGAAATAACACAGGAACAATAGTAACAAATAAATAGGATACACTCGCTATGATGAATGAAATTAAAACTTCATTAAACGATTCAATGAAAAAAGCTGTTGATTCACTAAAGCACCAACTCACAAAAGTTCGTACAGGAAGAGCTTCTGCTAACATTCTTGATGGTGTTCAAGTTGAGTACTACGGATCTCTAAGTCCAATTTCACAATTGGGACAAATTTCAACTCCTGAAGCTCGTCTTCTTCAAATTCAACCATTCGACAAAACGATGATTGCTGCTATTGAAAAAGCAATTTTCGCTGCGAATTTAGGTGTAACTCCAACGAACGATGGTAACTTTGTTCGTTTGAATTTTCCTTCATTAACAGAAGACAAAAGAAAAGATATCGCGAAAGAAATTAAAAAAATCGGTGAAGATTCAAAAGTTATTTTGAGAAATCTTCGTCGCGATCAAAATGATGCTGTAAAAAAAGCAGAGAAAGATAAAAAGATTTCTGAAGATGAATCTAAAAAGATTCAAACAGAAATTC
>CBIHOP010000406.1:0-3026 GCA_966211385.1 uncultured Bacteriovorax sp. | reverse complement strand
CTTATTAGCTGAAGTTGTTGAAGACGTAAGAAAGCTTGTAAAGTACCAAGGCATCCAGGAAGTCACGCTTCTTGGTCAAAACGTAAACTCTTACGGTAAAGAAAACGGAGAGTCACTCGCTCAACTCATTATGGAGTTGGATAAAATCGAAGGCCTAGAACTGATTCGTTACACAACCTCACATCCATATGATGTAAGTGACGAGCTTATTGCCGTTCATGGAACGTCTAAAAAACTTTCGAAGCATTTGCACCTGCCTGTTCAATCGGGCTCAGCTACTGTGCTTGAAAGAATGCATAGAGAGTATACACCAGAACATTATCTAGGATTATTAGATAAACTTCGTGCTGCTCAACCAGAAATTGTTCTTTCGACAGATATTATTGCTGGATTTGTGAACGAAACTGAAGAAGAGCACAGAGAAACCATCGAGCTTCTCGATAAAGCACAATTTGATTTCATTTATTCATACGTGTACTCACCTAGAGCTAAAACTCGCGCTGAAAAAATGGATGATAAACTTCCGGCAGACATTAAAGGTGAACGTCTTCGCGAAATCCAAGCTCACCAATTGAAAATCCAAGATAAAATCAGACAGACGATGATTGGAAAAACATTCCGTATGTTAGTTGAAGATTTTGGAACAATGGGTGGAGTAAAAAAATGGAAAGGTCGTACAAACTGTAACAGAATCGTCCACTTTGTTCCGGAAAATGATGAAAAAGATTACAAATGGCATTGGGTAGATGTGAAGGTAACTTCAGCTACTTCGCTGTCTTGTCAGGGTGAACTTGTTGCCGATTTAGGGAAAAAAGCACCATCTCTTACGCTCAATTAAAATTCTTATTTATGGGGGGAAATTCTTCCCCTCATTAATCTTCCCACTGCTAAATTGTTAGAATAGGATCGAGGTGACCTATGAAGTCTTTATTGATTGCAGTGATCAGTTTTGTACCATTAACAGCAAGTGCGATAGTAAATGAAGTTTCATTTGATTTTGGATACGATCGCCAAATTTATGGATTGCAAAGACAAAATTCCAACATCACAAGAACTTATTCAGGTGGAATTTCGACTTATATTTTTGATTACACTGCCATTGATTTGAATGCTTCTCGTTCAGAAGATATTACCACTGAACAAGAGAGATATACTGTTGCTACAGGTGTGGACCTAGTTGGGCAGCAGAATAGAGTGACTTCATATGTGTATGGTGTAGGACTTAAACAGATGTTTGCCCCGAGATCTGCTCGATTAATTCCCGGGATCTCTTTAGGATATGCAAAACAATTTCTCAATTATCAATCAGACTTAACTGTTGAGACTACAGCAAACGGAGCAAGAACCATCATTACTGGTGGGAAAACAAAGCAGAGAATTGATTCCGTATTTGGGACATTTTCACTGCAATTAAGATTGACCGAACGTTTGTCGCTTAAAGGATCAGTTAAAACTCTGTTTCCTTCCTTCGAATTGGATAAAGCACGCGACAACGTTAAATACGCTGTCGGGTTTACATGGATATTCTAAAAAAAATCATCATTATCCTAACGATACTTTCGCTCACAGGTTGCGCGAAATTCAATTATCTTTATGAGCAAAGTATAGGACAAATTACTCTTCTTTCCAGAGGACGTGATAATCGCGAACTTTTAAAAAGTGTGCGTGTCTCTAAATCGCATAAAGAGAAAATTAAAAAGATTGAGGAATTAAAAACATTTTTCTATCGATACTGGAATAAAAAACAAACAAAAATATATTCTCAAACGACCATGCTTCAAAGTAAGGCGGTTACTTATCTCGTTATCGCTTCACCTTTTAATGAGATTAAGGCCGTTGATAATTGTTTTCCTGTGATGGGTTGTTTTCCTTATTTAGGTTTTTTCAATGTGGGAAGTGCGAAGAGTTTTGCTAAAGAACAGGAAGCTTCCGGATACGTAACATGGACGAGACCCGTGTATGCTTACTCTACACTGGGATACTTTACAGACACAATTCTTTCATCTTTTTTCAATTATGATGATTATGAGCTAGCAGAGCTTATCTTTCATGAACTCTTTCACACCGTATTTTTTGTTAAAAACCAGGTCGATCTCAACGAGAATCTGGCCAATTATTTTGCTCAAAATATGCTGAAGGAATATTTTCTTTCCATTCATCAAGAAGAGTATTTCTTGCATCAACAAAAGCAGGAAGAGGACGATAAAAAACTTAAAAAGTTAGTGGTGAATTTAGTTACTGAGTTACAGGAACTTTACAAAAGTTTACTTCCCAAAACACAACAGGAAGCAGCTGATATTCTCAACGAATTCATGGAAGATCGATTTAAAGTTGAAGTCATGAAACGTTGCCAGGAATTAGATATTCAACCTAAGAACTGTTTCCCTCTAAATAGAGATTGGAACAATGCTAGTTTCGCGGCCTTTTTAACTTATGAAAAGAGCTCTAATGACCTGGCCAGTCTACAGAAAAAGCTTGGGCTCGACCTGAAAGGCTACTATAATTTCATTGAGAAAAAGTATCAGGATTTTCAAAGTCAGGATGAGATTCAAGACTTCGAAAAATTTCTGTTTCTTTAATTCGCAACAATTTTTTGCAGGCGACTTCCAATGAAACACATCATGTTCATCGATCCGATTGAAAAATTAAATCCTAAAAAGGACAGTACTCTCATGCTTGCTTCTACGATGAAGCAGCAGGGGATTGATGTTGCATTATTGTTTGAAAAAGATTTTTTCGTTAATAATCAAGGCGATACTGTTTTTCGACTTTATGATTTTTCTTCAGCTTTTTATGAAGACGGTGTTTACTTAAAAAGTTTTACGCTTAAAGAATCTCACTTATACACATTGAAGAAAGGCGATACGATTCACATGCGAATTGATCCGCCGTTTGATACACGTTATTTACGCTATCTCTGGATGCTTCGTTTTCTGAGCGAAAGAGGGATGAATGTCCTCAATTCACCAGATGGAATTTTAAAATATAATGAAAAGCTTCACGCGTACACACAGCCTTCATCACTT
>CBIHOP010000405.1:0-3041 GCA_966211385.1 uncultured Bacteriovorax sp. | reverse complement strand
GTGGTTGATGCTCTCTCGTTTCAAAAGAGTCGTGAGAAAAACGGCAGAAGATTATGCAAAAATTTTAGGAACTGTTGTCCCTCATACTGATACGACTATAAAACCAGCAGGAACGACTTCGAAATTATTTGGTTTAACTGAAGGTGCTCACCTTCCCTCCATGCTTGAATTTTTAAGATGGGTGCAATTCAGAAATGACGATCCACTTGTTCAGGAATACAAACTTAAAAATTATCCCATCAAAGTTTTAAAAACTTACTCAGGGACAACAGTTGTGGGGTTCCCTACTCAACCCGAGATTTGTAAATTAGGCATGGGTGATAAACTTGTGACGGCCGCTGAAGCGACACCAGAAGAACAATATGAATATCTTCGTTTATTGGAAAAATACTGGATTAGAGGTGTGGATGAAGATGGTGTTACAGCTCTTCCTGAAAGCGGAAATCAAGTCAGCTATACTTTGAAGTATAATCCTAAAGTAGTTTCTTATGAAGACTTTGTAAGAACACTCTTAAATGGGCAATCGACGATTCGCTGCTGTTCTGTGATGCCTCAGACTGATACTTCGGCCTACGAGTATCAACCTGAAGAAGTCATGACGACTTCGCGATATCAACAGATTATGAGGGAGATTGAAGAAGGTGCAGAAGAAGATGTGGCCTTCGAACATATTGATTGTGGGAGCGGAGCTTGCCCCATTGATTTTAAGCAAACGTAATATGATTTAGCTCATACTTTCAAGTCGCGATTTCACCTAGAATATCACTATGGACGAGTTAAAAATCGCGACTTGTATAAAAGACAGAAATAAAAAAGTTCTCTACCAAGATGAACTTTCTGTAAGTCTGTGCGGTAATTTAGTCGGACAGGTTTGTGATAAAGGATGCATGAAGGCCTATGCGTGCATTCCCGGTATGACTCTCATTAAAAATTCAATTGTCGAAGAAAATAGTGTTGATGCTGTTGTTGTAAACAATGGTCAAACCTTAACAACATTTGTCTATCCCCATGTTGAATCCGTTTTCGAATGGGAAGCGGAAAGAGAAAAGTTAGTTGAACACGGACTTACTAAAAGCGAGGTAGTCCTCTTTCTTATGGTTATGCAGGGAAAGAGCAATGTAGCTATTGCAAAAGAGCTCTACATTAGTAAAGCAACGTTAAAAACGCATTTAAATAATATTTACAAGAAGCTTCCGCTCGAATACGAACAATTTAAAAATCGTCACTGATCTATTTTAAAAATTTGGATTCATCTTCATCTAGGGTGACGTAACCTTGAACACCACCTTTTTCATCAATAACAAAAATTTTATTTTCGTGATTGATCATTCCCGATTCAGGATTTTTGGCATATCTGATTCCCAGAATGAGTGAAAGCTTTCGTGTATCGCTATCGCTGCCATTGAGAAAATGCCAGTTCACTTTTTTTAAACCCATTTTTTCCCGGTAGAAAGTATTTTGGCGTGCAGGTGTATCTATTGTCGGATCGTAAGTAACGATGACAACTTCATGCGGGATATTTGACTGCTCAAAGAGCTTCTCCACTTTTTTTAGTTTACTCACGATCATCGGGCAAGTTCCCTGGCATGTTGTATAGGCCATTGCCATGATCATTTTTTTTCCGGCCATTGATTGCATTGAAAATGATTGGGATTTTTCATCAGTCCATTTCAGGTGTGCTTCATGTAAATTAGAATCAACAGTGGCCCATACTGATTGATTAAAAAGTATGAGGAGAATTAATTTAAAGATCATATGCACACCTAAATCCTAAATTTTCGAGTTTAAATCTGGCCTCTAGCGAACTTCTTAATGAATAGCGAATGAATGCAGCATAATCTTCTTTGGTCTTGCTCCCAATGGAACCAAAACCGCAATATTTGCCCGACTCTTTATCGCCATCACTTCGATTGTCGTTAGTCATCAACACGCTATTAAAATCCGATGTCCACTCCCAATTGAGTCCATGCATATTGTGAATACCGTAAAAATTTGGGTTGTCCCTGCCTACTTTTTTCGTACTGGCTTCGCTCTCAGGACGAGAATACCAATCTAAGATTTTTTGCACAAACTCTGAATCTCTCTGTGCATCTCTCATCTTCTCGCTGGCAGCGGCCACATATTCCCATTCGAGAGTTGTTGGCAACCTTCCCTTTTTAGACTCACAATATGCATTGGCTTCAAACCATGTGACCTTAACAACGGGGATCTTGTTAACATTCACGGGATGAACATCTAGTCGAAATGCAGAAACTTTGAAATCTTTTTGATCTTTTTCCAAACCATATAGTGGTGCGAATCGCCCTTCAGGAATGATCCTCGTTTCGCTGCTTAAACTTGCCTGCGAAATGGAGAAAGTGAATATTAAGATCAAAATTTTATTCATACTTAATTAGCACCTTTTGCTTTTTTAATCTCATCGACTGTAAATTTACGGGCCTTGTTGCCCCATGAATTTGTCACATAATTTAATACTTCAGTTAATTCTTTATCCGACAATTCAAACGGAGGCATCTCTCCGTCATAAACTTTATTATTAACAGTTATTTTTCCAGATTTACCTTTCAAAGGAATATTGATGAGTTCTTTACGATCTGCCATTGAGGACAACTTCTTTAAGAAATCTGATTTAGCGAGTGGAGGAAAAGTATCCTCCACTCCTTTGCCGTCTTCACCATGACAGGCCATACAGTTGTTCATAAAAACATCTTTTCCAGAAACTTTCACTTCAGTTTTTAAAACTTCAACTTTAGCTTCTTCCTTTTTTAGAACCTCCTTTTTTGGCTCCTCCTTTTTAGGTTCAGCTTTTACTTCTTCACCTTCTTCAGCGACAGGTGCTTTTTGAGAAGAGAAAATCATTGGATCGCTATCTCCTTCAACTTTCAGCATACCAACAGTTCCTTTATGGAAAGTTCTGAAGATACTATGATCAACTAACAAATAATTACCTGCTGTGTTGAGTTTGAATTCAACAATTGAAGATCAACCCGATGGAATAAGAGTTGTTTTAACATTATCTTTAAATTTTGTTCAGCATTAAT
>CBIHOP010000404.1:0-3047 GCA_966211385.1 uncultured Bacteriovorax sp. | reverse complement strand
GTGAGTTTAGCTTTTTATTTCAATTGTATCGCACTCATTGGCGGATTCATCGTTGGACATTTTGTCAGCGATTTAAGTCTGACTTTTTATCTTGATGTACTCGCACAATCATTAACGATGGAAGATATCGCTCTTAATATTATAAAAAATTCGCTTTCAGGTTTAATTATTTTCACCATTGCTACTTATTATGGAATGGGAGTGAAAGGTGCACCTCATGAAGTACCTATGGCAACAACCAAGGCCGTCGTTCATAGTATTATGTGTGTAGTGGCATTTAATGTATCGATAACGATTTATATGTTTGCCAGGGCCCTTGCATGAAAAGAATCTCAATCGAGAAAATCGAATTTAAAAAAATGGGATTTTATTATGTAGAGAATGAAAAAGTTTTCGAGAACGTAGATGCTCTTTTTCTCCCTGATGATGTTAATTACCTGCAAGGTCCAAGGGGATCGGGAAAAAATAGTCTTATAAAACTACTGTTAGGTTTGCAATCACCAACTGCGGGAGATTTTTGTCTTAACGGCCAGAGAGTCAATGATCTGAGCTATAAAGAGTTTGATCCGTATAGGCTCAACATGGGACATTCTTTCGATGCTGGTGGCTTAATTAATAATTTAAGTCTCTTTGAGAATTTTATGTTGATTCTTAATTATCATGATGTCCAGTCGAACAATCAAAGACCGGAAATGATCATAGACTTATTAAAAGTATTCGATCTTCAAGATCAAAAGCATTTACGTCCAGCGTTTTTGTCTGGAAGTGCAAGAAAAGCCGCTTCTGTTTTAAGGGCCTTTCTTCTAAGACCGGAAGTTCTTATCCTTAATGATCCAACACAGGGATTGAGCGTTGAACATATTGATCCTCTGGTAGATCTCATCAATCAATATAAAAAAGAGCATCAACTGAAATTTGTATTTATTTCAAGTGATGATCAAAAACTAATCGAAAAACTTCCGGGAAAAATTTTAGATGTAACGACCAGAGGATTGTTTGAAAAGACATCTCTGAGGAGAGTGAGCTAAATGAACAAATATAAATTCAATCCTTATGAAAGAGCTGTAGGCTTTTTTATATGTTTCGCCATGACAGGTTCGTTCTTTATAGGACTAGGTCTAGCTGTTAAGAAAAACTGGTTTGAAGAAAAGTTAGTGTTTTCAACTTACACTCACTCCGCAGCTAATTTGCGAGAGGGAAGTACAGTCCTTCTATCAGGACTAAAGGTCGGTAAGGTTGAAAAAATTGAATTGGATCCTGACATGAAAATCAAAGTTTCTTTCACAATTCTAAAAGAGTTTGGTCATTTGATGACGGAAGGAATGAAAGTTCAATTTATCAGGCCATATATCATCGGTGATAAATCTCTTACGTTAATCCCTGGTAACTCTCGTGGGCGATTGCTTGCTCAAGGTGAATCACTACCGTTAATGCCTACACTCGATCTTATGGAAGTTGCTAATGGTGAAAAGTTGGAAACGATGGTGGCTAAAGTCGAAGGTATTCTGGATAATTTAAATGATATTACTGTGCAAGTTGGTGAGAAGAAAAAAATCAAGAAAACGATCGACGATTTAAATTTCACGTTGGCAGAAGTGAGAAAAGTTATGCCTCACCTGACAGCGAACGTACCAGCTACTTCACAGCATCTTGCAAAAACAATTGAAAATTTATCTGGCTTAACTTCATCAATTAAAACATTGCAGCCTGAAGGCGCAAAAACAATTGAACTCCTGAATGAATCACTCATAACATTAAAGGCCATGCAAAAATCTTTTTTCATGAAAGGTAATGTTGAAGAAGTTAAAAAAGAGATGCAGGAGCGCGTTCCTGCAAGTCAGTAATCATCTGAATTTGCATCTTTTAATTTAAGCTTCACTTTGCGTCTTTTTGCCTGAGGTGCAGTTCTGTTAGAGTGAATTCACTTTAACCAGGAGCGATCTATGGGCATTCTAAAAAATATGACAATTTCACTAACCCTCACTCTTGTTTCAACAGCAGTGATGGCATCGCCATCAAATGTGGCGACAACAACTTCCAGACAGGTTCAGCAACAACCAAATTTTGATCCGCAGAAGTTTAGAGAAGAAATGGTGAGAATGGATCAAGAAACTTCCAAGATGAGTTTGGAGCATATTGAGAAATTGAGACAGATGAGTCTTAAAAACACCAATACTCTCTATGATAAAATTGCAGCTGACCAAAAAATGTTAGAAAAAATGAGACACGACAATATTCGAAGCGGAAAAGACGGAACTGAAGTCATAGCAAAATCTCAGCAATCTCAAAAAGAAATTGCCAAACTTGGTGAAGAATTAGGCAGCCAAATTCAGGCAGAAGAGTTAAAATTTCAAAAAGTAATGGCCAAACGTCAAGCGGAGGTCCAGGAGTTCACTACAAGACAGGCCAATCAAACGGCCGGCTCAATTTCAGTGAATGAACCTTCTTCGCAACCGCCTTCAACAACAAACAGGGCGCCGTCTTCAGTTAGAAGATAATCAAACTTAAAGAAGGGGCCTTCTTTTGGAGGCCCTTTTTATGACATTAAAATTTAGAACTGCAAAATTTAGTGATGCTCAAAAACTTTCTCGCTTAGTTAATTCTGCCTACAGAGGTGAATCATCGAAAGAAGGTTGGACAACTGAAGCTGATCTTCTCGATGGCCTGCGAATCAACACTTCAATAATCAAAAAAATGATTAACGATCATCGCATCGAAATTATTTTAGATGATCAAAACGAAATTACTGGCTGTGTCTATCTTGAACAGCAAAGCGATACTTTCTACCTGGGAATGCTCACCGTTAAACCAAAAATTCAAACACAAGGTTTAGGTAAAGCGCTTCTTTCTCATGCTGAAACTTTGGCCAAAACCAAAAATATTAAACGTATTAAGATGACAGTAATAGAAGGTCGAGAAGAACTCATTGCCTTTTACGAAAGACGAGGATTCAAGTTCACAGGAAAATTTGAGCCATTCCCTACGGATCCAGTGTTTGGTATCTCCAAAAAGGGGCCAATTAGATTTAAAGAATTTGAAAAAATATT
>CBIHOP010000403.1:0-3071 GCA_966211385.1 uncultured Bacteriovorax sp. | reverse complement strand
AAAGGTCAATGCACCCTCTTATTTTTAAAAACCCCGACTTTGTTCGGGGTTTTTTTTTGCCTGAAAACGAAATATGAAAAAGACGAACGTTCATATTGGCCATTGCACTTCACCTCATGGAATTAAAGGTGAATTTTCGTTCGTTCTCTACAATCCTGAAGATTCAATTTTAGATAATGGTTCAACAATTACTCTCACTCCTAGAGGAGCGGGAAGTTCAGTACCTCAAGATGGAAAAGAATTCGCCATCAAAAAAATTTCATTCGGAAATAAGACAATTGTATCTTTAGAAGGAATCGATAATCGCAACATCGTTGAAGAAATGATCCCTTTTGACGTCCATGTCTCTCGTGAAGATTTTCCGGAAACGGAAGATGATGAATACTACATCAATGATCTTTTAGGGCTGGAAGTTTATCACTATTACACGAAAAATCTTATTGGGCGTGTGATGGATTTTTATTAGAACGGCGCTCAAGTTGTTATTAAAATTAAAACATATAAATAAATCATCTAAGTGATTTTTATTAATCAGTACGTGCGGGTGGTTTATATAGATAAAAATCGACTGGAAATCATTCCACCAATATTGGTTGAATAAAATGATGAAGAAGATTTGGATCATCACACTTTTTCCAGAATACTTTTCACCACTCATGAATTTTGGGATTACGGGATCTGCTCTTCGCGGAGAACGTGGACAAAATATTGAAGTGCGCACTGTTCAGCTTAGAAATTTTACTCCGAAAGATTATAAAGGCGTTGATGATTCTCCCTATGGCGGAGGCGCTGGAATGGTCATGCGTGCGGATGTTTTAAAGGCCGCATTGATGGATGGAATTGTTGGCCCGGGAAATTACGGTTATAACTGGAAAGAAAAACTGCACGTTGTTTTTCCAGGACCACGTGGGAAAACCTGGAACAATGAATACTGCAAAAATTTTGCGAAAAGATTTTCGGCGGAAAAAGCTAAAGATCTCGTCTTTATTTGTGGTCGTTATGAAGGAATTGATGAGCGTTTTTTAAATCTCTATGTGGATGAGCAAATCAGCATTGGAGATTATATTCTAACGGGTGGTGAAATTCCTACAATGGCGATCATTGATTCTGCACTCAGATTTTTTAGTGGCGTGCTCGGTAATAAAGAAAGTGCCACTCAGGAATCGTTTCAGAGTAATTTGCTGGAACATCCCCAATATACACGACCAAAAGTTTTTGATGGAGTGGAAGTTCCGGACATACTGACGTCAGGTCACCACATCAATATTGCTAAATATCAGCGAGAAGAGGCCATGAGAATTACGAAGCTCCATAGGCCTGATTTACTCACGAAAAAGGACAATGAATGAAATTATACTTAGGACTTGTTCATCACCCGATTAAAAACAAATTAGGCGAGCTGGTAACGACTTCTGTAACCAATCTCGACATCCACGACATTGCTCGCAGCTGCCGAACATTCGGGGTTCAAAAATATTTCATTGTGACTCCTTTTAATTTACAAAGAGATTTAGTTGACTCGATCCTTGGACACTGGAAAGAAGACTTCGCCAATGCCTTCAATCCAGATAGGCAAGATGCTTTAAGTATTGCGCGCGCCGTTGATTCGATTGATACTGCTATTGCTCAGATTACTGAGATCGAAGGAAAAAAACCGCTCATCGTTGTGACAGGGGCGAATTTCGAATCTTTCGATGGCGATGTTGCAGAGTTGACAAAAAAGCTCGAAGTCCTTAATATGCCTTGTTTTCTATTATTCGGGACTGGTTGGGGACTTCATCCCATTGCTTTAGAGAAAGCTGACTTTAAGCTTTCACCGATAATTTCGAAAAACTCTGATGGGTATAATCACTTATCAGTGAGATCAGCAGTCGCCATTTATTTGGATAGACTGTTTGGTGAATAGATTGAATTAGACCTACTCGGTAAGAACAACATGGTGTTGGTCCTCTGGGAGTAGCAGAAAGATAAGGAGTTCATCATGAACTTAATCGACATTGTAAACGCGGATCACTTGAATCCAAAAGCTAAAGATCTTCCAGCTTTCAAACCAGGAGACACAATCGCAGTACACACTAAGATCACGGAAGGGACAAAGTCTCGTATCCAGATTTTCGAAGGTGTTTGTATTGGTTTCAAACAAAGAGGCGACATCAACGGTCACTTCCGCGTAAGAAAAGTTTCTAACGGTATTGGAGTTGAGAGAGTTTTCCCTTTCCACTCACCAAACGTTGATAAAGTTGTTATCACTCAAAAAGGTAAAGCTCGCAAAGCTAAGCTTTACTACCTTCGTGACAGATCTGGTAAATCAGCTCGTATCGCGATTGATTACGATAGAAAAGAAGAGTAGGCCGAAAAAATTGTCCAGTGGACAATTTTTACTGATTTTGAAAATTGGTAACAGGATACTTTCTTTAAATGAGTTCGGACTACTGAATATACATTTTAAAAAATTGACCCCTCGTAAGAGGGGTCTTTCGTTTCAGGACGTATGGTAGACATAAATTATTTCCAAACAAAATCGGCAGCGGCAAGGCCATTTTTCATCGCTGGTTGTGATGAAGTTGGGCGTGGTCCACTTGCGGGTCCGGTCGTCGCGGCCTGTGCTTCACTTGAAGTTAGAAATTACGATCGTAAAGAAATTATGAAGCTTCTCCGAGAATGGAAAAAACTTGGAGTGACTGATTCAAAAAAACTCAACTCGCTTGAGCGAGAAGAGATCTTAAAAAAACTCCACTGGTTCTCAGGGGAGAATAAACTCAAAATTAATCAAATTTATTCGCACGCGTACTCAGAAAATATTACGTTTAAAATTCTCATTAAAGAAATTCACAATGATGAAATTGATCAGATCAACATTCTTCAAGCATCATTGAAAGCGATGAAAGAGGCAATGGAAGGAAGTTGTTCGCTCGATTTAACAGGCACTGTTTTAATCGACGGCAACAGAAAATTCAAGGCCGAGTATGCAGACATTGAGCTCGAAACAATCATTGAAGGTGATTCAAAGTCAATGTTAATTGCTATGGCCTCTATTGCTGCGAAAGAATACCGCGACAATTTGATGAAAG
>CBIHOP010000402.1:0-3080 GCA_966211385.1 uncultured Bacteriovorax sp. | reverse complement strand
ATAGTTATTTCGGTTTAACATGTTGAGAGAGTTTTTGAACGGATGCTGTAATGGCCTCATCTAGATCAGGCACATTATATAGATCTCCCACATGCGCCCAAATCTTTTTCGATTCTTTTTGAACAATATCGATTTCAACCCAAAACGTAGAATTCATTTTGTTGATAGATAAACGTCCGAGCAAAAAATCATTGCCTTCGAGTTTAACAAAATATTCGGCGGGAAATTCATGAATTTGCAAATTAACCTCTAACCATTCCCTTTGGTGGCCGTTGAATTTTTATCCATCTTCTCCAGATACTCGATGATCATTCCCGCAACATCTTTACCTGTTGCTGTTTCGATTCCATTGAGGCCCGGTGATGAATTCACTTCCATAATAAGTGGACCACGCGATGATCTCAGCATATCCACGCCCGCAAGATTGAGTCCCAAGGCCTTTGTGGCATCGAGAGCTGCCTGACGTTCCTCAGCGGTAATCTCGATGATTTTAGCCGTGCCACCGCGATGAAGATTTGATCTGAACTCTCCATCTTTTGCCGTTCTCATCATTGAAGCGACAACCTGGTCACCAACAACAAAACAGCGTATGTCAGATCCGCGAGCTTCTTTAATAAATTCTTGAACAAGAATGTTTGCATTCATTTCACGGAAGGCATCGATAACCGATTCAGCTGCCGAATCTGTTTCCGCGAGAACAACACCTTTTCCCTGAGTTCCTTCTAAAAGTTTAATGACCAGAGGTGCTCCACCAACGAGCTTGATCAATTGCGATGTCATCTTCGTATTGTGAGCAAAACCAGTGATAGGAAGTCCAAGTCCTTTGCGCGAGAGAAGTTGGAGTGAGCGCAATTTATCGCGAGCACGAGAAATGGCGACACTTTCATTAAGTGAAAAAACGCCCATCATTTCAAACTGACGAATAACGGCCGTTCCATAAAACGTAATCGAAGCGCCAATTCTTGGAATGATGGCATCGAAATCATCGAGCACTCTATTTTGATAATGGACCATCGGTTTCGTCGATGTAATATCCATGTAGCATTTTAACGTATCGATCACTTCAATTTCGTGACCACGAGCACGACCGGCCTCTAACAATCTTTTGGTCGAGTACAAATTAGAGCTTCGCGATAAAATAGCTATTTTCATTGAGTCTCCGTATTAATTATTTCGACAAGAGATGCGCGCGCGCTGGGTTGATAATAAATCGACCTTTAATGGCCTCGCGACCAAGCAACATTTTAAAACCCATAAGGTTTCTATCGATCAGAGTGACTTCTATCTCGTAGACGTGTCTTCCCAACTGAATATGTGTCGATACAACTGGCCTCACTGTTTTATAGCCCGTTGAACTTTTGATCACGCGCTCTTCAATCAAAGGGGCCTTAATGACCTTGCGTTTTCCTTCATCATTCACCACGACAAAGCTTACACATTTCTTTCCTTTATGAACGACGTATTCGATATCTTCAGCGTGCAAGGCCGAAGTTTTCGCCCCAGTATCAATCTTAGCTTTTAAATTTTTGAGTTTAAAATCAGGAAAACTTACGTTCTCCGTCCATCCTATTAAGTCGAACTCATGCGTTTCTTTCATTCACATTCCTTAAGTCAGCGAAGGCAACAACAACTATTTAACGCCGGGCCATTCTCAAAAAAGTCTAATCTTAATTAGGTTTAATGGGAATATAAAAGAGGACACGCGCGATTCATTAAATGGGTCAAAAGAAGTCGTATTTTCGTCTAAGTTTTATTCAATGTAAGAACCATCTTTTAACTTAACCATCCATGTTCATTGAGTTATTATTCTTCTGGATTAAATACCTTAGCACCAATTTTTCAAGGAGCGCTCTCAAATGACTTCTAAAAGCTCGTGCTCGTTTATGAACTCCGTGACTAAAAAACAAGTCATGGGTTTGACGGGTCTTCTCTTGTGCGGTTTCGCCCTCTCTCACTTACTAGGAAACACTTTACTCATCGTTGGATCAGATGCTTTCAACAAGTACTCACATGCACTTGTTAGCAATCCGCTGATCTACCTTGCTGAAGCAATCTTAGGAGCAATCTTTCTTGCTCACATTGGTCTTGCCGTAAAACTTATTTTAGAAAACAGAGCGGCCCGTCCAGTTCCTTACGCTTATCCAAGAAAAGCATCTGGAAGAGGAGCAACGTTTGCTTCTTCAACAATGCCACTCACGGGTATCATCACACTTATTTTCGTGATCATTCACATTCGCGGATTAAAATTCGGCGCATATTATGAAACTGAAGTTGGTGGAATCGTCATGCGCGATATCTACAAACTAACAATGGAATATTTTCAAGATCCACTTCACGTTCTCTTGTACCTATTCGCTGTCCTCTCGCTTGGTGTTCACACATCACACGGATTCTGGTCAGCGTTTCAATCAATGGGATTTAATCATCCAAAATATTATCTGAAATTAAGAAGAGCTTCATACGCCTTCGGTGCATTGATCGGATTAGGCTTCTCAGCTCTTGCGATCTTCTGTTACATCAAGGGAGGACAACTATAATGACAACGATTAAAAAATTAGACGGAAAATGTCCTACAGGTCCAATGGCCGACCGCTGGAAAAATCACAAATTCTCTATGAAATTAGTGAACCCAGCTAACAAAAGAAAATACTCTGTTATCATCGTAGGAACTGGTCTTGCGGGTGGTTCAGCTGCTGCTTCACTTGCAGAATTAGGTTACAACGTTTCTACATTCTGTATCCAGGATTCTCCTCGTCGCGCTCACTCGATCGCTGCTCAAGGTGGTATCAACGCTGCTAAAAATTATCCAAACGATGGGGATTCAATCCACCGTCTCTTCTACGATACAGTAAAAGGTGGTGACTACCGTGCTCGTGAAAGTAACGTTCACAGACTAGCGGAAGTTGCTAACAACATCATCGATCAATGTGTGGCCCAAGGGGTTCCATTCGCTCGTGAATACGGCGGAACACTTTCAAACCGTTCATTCGGTGGTGCTCAAGTTTCACGTACATTCTATGCTCGCGGACAAACAGGTCAACAGCTTCTTCTTGGTGCATACTCTGCCATGATGAAAGAAG
>CBIHOP010000401.1:0-3108 GCA_966211385.1 uncultured Bacteriovorax sp. | reverse complement strand
ATGCGAGAAATTGGATGACTTGCTCTTTTATTCTATCAAAGTCATGAAGCGGATTAAAAGTTTCTTTTGGCCCAATCTTATTAAAAAATGTCCGCTGAGACTTGGCCAGTTGGCGAGTAGAGATTGAAATGCGTTCAATGCATTCAGGCAAAGATTTAAATTCCCCGTTTAAATAGGCGATCGTTTCTTTGTATCCAATGGATTGCAGAGGCTTGAGTTCCGGCGAAAAACCGGCCTTTAAGAGGCCTTCAACTTCATTTACAAAACCATCATTAAACATTGTTTGCGTGCGTTTCTGGATAATTTCAAAATGCTTATCTTTAGGAAGGTCGAGATAAATGTGCAATGTGTCCCAGGGATGAACGATTGTGGAAAAATCATAAGGATTCTGGTCGTCCATCGATTTTTTCTGCAATGATATTTTTTCACCGGTACTTGCGTGATGTTCTACGGCACGAATTAAGCGGTAATGATCATTTTCATGGAGAGTGATTAAAGATTCTGGGTCATTTTTTTTAAGATACTCGAGAAAAGGAGTAATGCCATGATCAGCGTAATCTTTCTCAAATCTGGCCTTCATCGCTTCATCAAGCGGAGGAGATTCATACATACCCTTTAATAGTGCACGTAAATAAAAAGCACTCCCGCCAACGAGGATGACGCTTTTATTTTGAGCGAATAATTCTTTAATGACAGCTTCACCACGAGCAATAAACTGGGAAGCATTCATCGGAGATTGAATGGATTCGATATCAATCAAATGGTGAGGAATGCCAGCTTGTTCGGCCATAGTGGGTTTAGCTGTTCCTACAGAAATTTCTTTATAAAAAAGAAGTGAATCAAAATTTACGATTTCAAGATTATGTCCAAGTGTTCGCATGGCCTGGGCCAGCTTAATACTTGTTCCCGTTTTACCGGAAGCCGTTGGTCCTGAAATGATAATCAGTTTATTCATGATTAACTCTTAAACAATGACGCTAATTTTTCATCATCCAGTTCACAGCTGAGGTACTGGTCAGAATTTTTCAGTGCTTTTTCGACGAGAGCAGGTGAGAGTTCCTGTAAAAGTGAATCAGGGAGTAACTTCTCGAACGTGGCCACTAATAAAGTTTGTTCAAAAGCTTTTTTCTGCAAACAGTGTTCAATGAGGCATCCAACGGCATCTGCTGACCAGGTGTTAGGCAGAAAACGAGGAATGGTTCTCAATACAATAAACTCTGGATTGAGACGATCAAATTCCAAACCGAGAGTTTTCAACTCTTCAAAGTACTGATCAATTTTTTTGTCTTTAATATTGAAAGGCTCACTAATTAGTAATGGCGTAGGCACTTCTTGTGAATTTCTCACCGCTAAGAATTCCGTGGCCAGATAAAATGAAACACATTTTTTAGCATTAATGAGACGCGGTGGTTTCACCGTTTGATCAATGATGAAACGAGGTGAGAGCTGGATATAGTTGGCATGTGATTCGTTGATAATGTCATATTGAAAAGGACGACCAACGACTTCCGCTTCTTCATTATCTTGACTCGCAAAATGCATGAGATCGAAGCTTTGATTTTCTGAGCGAGAAAAAAAGTTAGGAGCTTCCATAGGAATTTGCTCTGTCACAACTTTCTCATCGTTCATCTTTTTGATGGCCTTTTTAAGGGCTGTGACCATAAGAGAATACACGACATCCATTCGCATGAATTTGATTTGCGTTTTATTGGGATGAACGTTTACATCTAGCTCTTCTGGAGGAGTGTTAATGAGGACAACATAGTGTCCACTTTCTCCAAAACGCCAGAACGTATCCAGATTGCGAAGAACTGCTCCATGCAGAGATTTATCCTGAAAGTAGCGACTGTTGGCAAAAAGATAGTGATGACGATATTGCGGAGTAGAGTAAGTCTCAGGTGTGAAAAAAACCTTTACCCAATATTGGTCATACTCTTCACTTGTTTCGATGAGAGCTTGAGGATGTGGTTTATTTTTTCCAAATAATACCTGGGCCACGCGATCGTAATGGTTCCCTTGAGCTTTATAAATTTCTTTTTCTTTTTCATCCCACTTCACAGTGAATGTGACCTGCGGATGACAAAGAATAAATGAATAGAGAATTTTTTTAAGCGCTGACTTCTCGCTTACTTTTGATTTAACAAATTTTAAGCGGGCAGGTGTATTGTAAAAAAGATCTTTAATATAAATCGAAGTGCCTGAAACACTCGCTTGTTGAGGAACAAGCAGCTCTGTCTGACCGCCGTTGATGATGATCTTCCCACCTTGTTTCGTCAGATCTTTTGGCTGAGTCGTGCACGTTAAACGTGAAGAAGCGGCCACACTAGCGAGAGCTTCACCACGAAAACCAAAACTGCGAAGACGATAGAGGTCTTCATAGTTTTTCAACTTACTGGTTGCATGTCGAAGAAAAGCATATGGAAGATTTTTAAAATCCATTCCATGACCGTTATCTTCGATCGAAAGAAGATCCATGCCGTTTTCAACAAGATGAATATTGATTTCAGTTGAACCAGCATCGAGAGAATTCTCAATGAGTTCTTTGATCAAAGAAGCGGGACGTTCTAGAACTTCACCGGCCTTAATTTGATCGATAATATGTTCGGGAAGAATTTCAATTGGATTCATTAGCCCCTATAGAATTGCACTTGATTCCGTCCACCTTCCTTAGCTTTGTAAACGGCTTCATCTGCTCTCTTAAAGAGATCAGTTCCTGTGTTTACACCTTGGCGGTAATCTGCAACTCCAATAGATGCGGTTACGGGAAGTCGTTTCCCGTCGTAAATAAATTCTTTGTTTTCGATTAATTTTCTTAAACGTTCAGCGATCTCAAAAGACTGCTTTAAGTTTGTTTTAGGAAGAAGGATAACGAATTCTTCACCACCGTAGCGAGCGAAGACATCTTGTTCACGAATTCCACCAGTGCGGATGAGGTTGGCCATTTCTTTTAAGACAAAGTCACCAGCATCGTGGCCGTAGTTATCATTCAATTTTTTAAAGTGATCGAGATCGAAAATAATAAGTGATAGCGGATCACCTGTTACTTTTGATTTATTCACTTCAAGTGCGATGCGATTGTTGAAATAACCTTTGTTATAACAACCAGTA
>CBIHOP010000400.1:0-3115 GCA_966211385.1 uncultured Bacteriovorax sp. | reverse complement strand
ATCATTTCATATATATACTCCAAACTGAATTTATGAAGGGAACATACCAGAACGGGGACGGGGTTCAAGAGAGTCGATAGATTTTATAGGCAAAAAAAAGGGCCTGGCGAACCAGACCCTATAAGGGAAACTTTTAAAATTAGCCTTCGATGTTTGCGCCAACAACAGATGCTAGTTGAAGCATGCTGATTGTTTCGCCCATTTTAAGACCAGTAAAGTCTGTCACTTTACCAGTTGATTTACTTGTTACTTTTGTAGCTTTGAAAAGTGGAAGAAGAGTAGCGTCTGCAACGATGAATTTTCCAGCGCCTTCAGCTTTTCCGTTTTCTGTTTTAGCTTGAAGGTTGTTCGCCTTGATGTAATCCCAAAATTTTTGAGTGATAGCAGTTCTTGGAAGCTCAGTTGCTCCACAGAAAGTCGCTAGTTCTTTATTAAGCTTTACTGGCTTGTTCAATCCTACTTCTGACATACGTGTCTCCTTAGTTTTTGTTTGTTTAGTGTGTGATGATAAAAAGTGTAGCGAAGAAATAATGGTTTCTCGAGCGAAAACTTCACTAAAAGTGGCTGAAATGTGGTTTTTAAGACACTTCTAAGGCAAATATTTTAGTTTTTTGCACTTTTTAAGGCGAGATTTCACATGTCAGCGTGCCCTGTGCAACAGTTGGTTCTCCGTCGTCTGAATAACCATAAACTTCAATTTCCGCATAACCTGTCACAGTTCCGCTTTTTTTCTTCAACTCAGATTTTCGGAAAACCATCGTGTAATTGTTATCACATTGATTTGAAAAATTCATCGTCACTTCAGTTGTTGTCTCAGAATAATCAACAAGACTCCCATCGATATCTGCTTCAGGTTCTTTGGTATCAACATTTAAAATGTCGAAAGCTTCAATTTCTTTAGGTGCATTTTCAATCACGCAGTTTTTAAAATCTTTGGCAAAGAGATTAGACGTTACTGATAATGTTAAAAGAAGAATGATCGCTTTCATGGTTCCCTCACAATTTTTTATTTTCGTGAGATGTAACATCTAAAGGCCTAAACCCCTAGGCCAATATTTGACTGAACTCAATCTAAAAAGAAGATGGAGTAAATTTCAACCACTTGAATGGTTTAAGGTCGCAATTTGCGACCTTTGACGTTCTAACTAATCTGAATCTTTAAACGAATTTTTCTTTTTCATGATTGGAGAATTCCAAAGTCGAAATCAGAAGCAGTGAAACAACAGCAGGATTAAGCAGTGGCAAATCATACAAAGAAAAAGTGATCAACAGAATCGCAATTTTTCTATACTCCTTGAAAAGATTCCAGAAAAGTCCAATCAACAATCCCAATCCCACCAATCCAAAACACTCAAAGGCAAAAAGGAATTGATTGTGAACGGGCGATTGCAGGTCCCAAGTCGCTGATCCAAAAAGAACATTTTGAGGACGTGGAAAATTTAAATAGCTAGCAGCCCGACCAGTAATGGAATCCAGATTCACAATTCCAGTCTGACCATAAAATATCTCAACTAAAACAACTGCAAAAATGAGAACTGCAAACTTTTTCACTGTAGATTTCCAATTAGAAAGCTGATTTCCCAAAAAGAGTGCAGCGGCAAGAGCAAGAAAAGCTCCTCGAGAAAATGTGAGGATGAAAGCAAGTCCGACAATGAGACTGATCCATTTATTTTTTGAAGGCCTTAGAAAATAAAAAGCGAGAAAGAGTCCGAGCTGATTAGGATTTCCAATGAAGCCCAACGTTCGCCACTTCAACGCTGCTCCCATCATCTGCAGATGGAAAGCGTCGAAGAAAAAAAATTGAGCAATGGCGACTAAACTTTGAAGGAGAAACACCCACTCCAAAAAACGAGTATCAAATTTCTTAGCATTAAAAAGAAAAACGAGTGAAGCTAAAAAGAAAAGAGGGAAGAGATACGCCAATTGCAAAAAAGAATATTGAAAGATGAACGCATGACAAACGAGAAAAATAGAGAATAGGAAAAGTATCAGACCTTGCTTATTAAGTTCTGGAAGTTTTTTTAAATTTAAAATTGAAGGGATCGCAATCAGAGTGAGACCAACCAACATCATGATGAGTTTTGGTCTGATCCAAAGATCGGAACTCCAGGGATCAACTGCAAGCGAGCTGATCCCTAAGATGATAAAACCAAGATAAGAAATCACTATTTAGGTTTAACGAGTGGAGAGTTACAGTTGATGAAGTTCACATCCATATCTTGATAATGTTCTTTATCGTGAACATACACGCGGAGTTTCGCAGGCCCTGGCATAATTCCGACAACCGCGAATTCTGCACCCGAACCGATTAAACCTTTCGCACCAGTCGCTGGACCTACAACACGTGAACCAGCAGAGTCAGCACGATCAATCACAAGACGAGCGAATTGATGAGAGTTGTGACCAGACATTTTCATCCCGCACTCGTTATACCAGTTGGCCTTGAGCTTAAAAGGTTTGTTGATACAAATATTTTTATCGCCACCTTTTGTCACTGTTTCTTCAAGATAGAGAAGGATCGTTTTCGGTTCCATCGAAACAGATGAAGACGCTGCAAAACTGATCCAGAATTTCGCTCTGTCGATTGGAGAGAGTGCATCGAATAGTCCACCGCTAATCCAGCCTGCAGCAGTTCCTGCCGCTTCAATACCAGCTGCTGTCGCTCCAAAGAGAGAACCAATTCCGCCAGTGAGTTTTCCAACCACACCGCCTGCGAGTCCGTTGAACACTAAACTTGTGTAAAGTTTTGTTCCAAACGATTCCATCGTTGCACGACACTCTGGAGAGAGATCGTCGATGTTTTCAGGAAGGGATCCAGGAAGATTTTTGTTTCTCAAGTTAAAAGAAGGAGAGCGCGTGAACGTCATTTATTTTTCAATTTTTTTCATATCACTCGAAACACAAAAAGCACCGGGCCACTGAACTCCAAGCAACTGTTGCGGTGATGTTTGATTAAAAGGAGTGAGGAGAGCATACAATCTGAATTCCGGAGCGCCTGGAGCCACTTCAATTTCAACGCGGAATCCTTGATCCATAGGTTTCCAAATTCCCGTGATCCACTTTTGCGCATTGGTTTTTTTATCACCAAAGCCAGCGTTCATCACTTGCATCAATG
>CBIHOP010000399.1:0-3115 GCA_966211385.1 uncultured Bacteriovorax sp. | reverse complement strand
GGTATTTCGCTTCTTTACATTCCAGTGATGGGTGCGGCCTCTATTCTTTCGTACGTCGTTCTTTTTGGTCTTGGACTCACTTTCACTTTTAAGGGAAAGATGACTGTTGGAGAATTTATATCCATGCAAGGGCTAATTTTTCTTTTGCATGATCCTCTGATGTCGTTAGGTTTTATTATTTCTGAGTGGAAAAAAGGAATGACTGCCCTTGAGCGTTTAGCTGAAATTTATCAGCATGAAAAAGATCACTATCTGCTGCAAAAAGGATCAGAAATTGTTCCCCAAGATGTTGTGCTTAAAGTGACAGATTTAAGTTACAGCTTCCATAATCCGCACGCTCCCGTTCAAGATGTTCCGCTTTTCAGCGGCCTGAATTTTACTCTTAAAAAAGGTCAGCGTTTAGGAATCACTGGACCGATCGGAGCAGGTAAGAGTACGCTCCTTTCGCTTTTAACTGGCCTTGAAAGAAAAGTTTCAGGATCAATTGAATTCTATGGAAAGAGTTTTGCTCACTATTCACATGAAGATCTTCGCCGTCATATAGGTCTTGTTCATCAAAGACCATTTCTTTTTGCTGATTCCATTCGCGTAAATGTGACGATGGATAGTGAAATGAGTGACGATGATGTCTGGAAATTTTTAGAAATTGCAGGCCTTAAAGAAGACGTTTTAAATTTTCCTGATCAACTTGATACCCAGTTAGGTGAGTGGGGAATCAATCTGTCCGGTGGTCAGAAACAAAGACTGACTCTAGCTCGGGCCCTTGCTCGTCAACCAAAACTTCTTTTCTTGGATGATTGTTTGAGTGCAGTTGATACGATTACCGAAGAGCGAATTTTAAAAAATTTAGATGCTCATTTAAAAGATGTGACTCTCGTCTGGGTGGCCCATCGTCAATCGACTCTGAAATATTGTGATCAGACTTTTGAATTGAAAAATAGTAATGGAGCTCAAGCATGAAACAGCTCCTATTTAAATTCTCTTCTAAGAAACCTATTCAAGCACCTTTGGAGCACAAGTATCACAATGCTTATCTTCTGGCGGATGATCAAGATGAAACGCGTTTAGGGGAGAAGGCCTTAGGGGATTATAAATCTTTTAAAGTTTTGCTCCATTATGCAAAACCTCATAAGTGGAATTTGATCTTCGCCCTCACACTCATTTTCTTGAGTTCACTATGTGCCATCAGTTCTTCAAAACTCATGGGAAATTTAGTTGAAGATGGGCTTCTTGCACGAAATGGAAAAAGCTCGCTACTCTTTGCCGGTGCGATTCTCGCTCTGGAGATTGGAAGTATTGCTCTCATTTGGAGTGGCCGACGACTTTTAGCGGAGAGTGCATCTAAGGTTATTTTCAGTGTCCGAAAAAATCTTTTTGCGAAATTGCAGGAGCTTCCTCTGCAATATTATGATCGTCAACCTCAGGGACGCATCGTCACTCGAATCACTCATGATGTAGAAGGCATTGAAGAATTTTTCACGAGTGGGCTTGGAAACCTCATATCAGCAACGATGATGACTTTGCTGGCGATTGGGGCCATGATTGTCACTGATTTTAAGCTGGGAATGGTGATGTGTTTATCCATTATTCCATCGCTCGTTCTTATGTTTAAGACAAAAGATTTTTTACGAAATTCAAACCGTCGTGTTTCAAAATTTTCTTCGGCCATCAACGCAAAATTATCGGAGTACTTAAACGGTATTGATGTTATTCGGGCCTACGGTCTCGAAAAATGGTCGATGAAAAAATTTAATCACACTGTTGATGATTATTTGTTTGCACAACTAAAAGGAAATCTTCTTTTTGCCTGGTCAATGCCCATGGTAAGTTTTTGTGCCACGATTCCTCTCATTGGACTTGTCTGGTTTGGTGGAAAGGGAGTCATTGAAGGCATTTTCAGTGTAGGACTTTTTGTCTCGTTCGTTCGTTATTATGAAAGATTCTTCAATCCAATGATGCTTCTCTCGCGAGAAATTCATGTTGTTCAGCAGGCCTTTACAAGTACAGAGAGAGTCATGAGTTTTCTTAATGAAGAAGATGAAGAGAAAGTTCTTACCAATAATGGTCACATGAAAACGGAAAAACTCATTGGTGATATTAAATTTGAACAAGTGTTCATGCAATATGGCCAGGGTGCATGGGTCCTACGTGACCTGACTTTTCATATACAACCAGGCGAGAAGATCGGACTTGTTGGTAAAACCGGATGTGGAAAAAGTTCCACTGTGGCGCTCCTATCACGTCTCTATGAGTATCAGCTTGGTGAAGTAAAGATTGATGACATTCCGATTCGTAATTATGATAGGCACGATCTAAGAGACAAAATCGGTTTTGTTTCTCAGGACGCCATCATTTTTAAAGGAACACTTCGTGAGAATCTTTCATGCAGTGACAATCTCACAGATCAAGTTCTCATTGATGCTGCTCGAACGACTGGACTTGTTCGCGCACTTTCTAAAGAAGGATTCAATCTGGAGATGGATGTTCTGGAAGGCGGAACAAATTTGAGTGTTGGGCAACGTCAGCTCGTGAGCCTCACCCGAGTGCTGCTTAAAAATCCAAGTATTCTCATTTTAGATGAGGCCACGGCCAACATCGATCCATTCTATGAAGAAATCATTCATGAAGCCGTCATGAAAATGATGGAAGGCCGCACGTGCCTTATGATCGCGCACCGATTGGAAACGCTTAAACAATGTGATCGCATTCTCGTCTTCAATCAAGGTGAACTCGTTGAACAGGGGCCGCTTTCTGACTTAATTGCTCAGGGAAATTACTTTTATCGCCTGCATAATGCTCAATCTGTGCACTAAATAATTCTCCGATTTTTTTGATTCCCGGTTAAAATAGAAGGATGAAATATTCAAATCCTGAAATCACCTCATTGGCGAATAAAAAATTATCGACTGAAGAACTTCTCAAATCATTTGATGAAATTCTTATGAACGAACGTGCTAAGAATGCAGATTTAAAAACTGAGCACGAACGCTTAAGTGTCATCATTGATCTCATTCCCAATACAATTTCCTGGGTCAATCGCGATATGACTTATTTTGGAGTCAATAAAGCTTTGGCCGATACTTGTGGAGTGACTCCGCAGGATTTCGTGGGCAAA
>CBIHOP010000398.1:0-3116 GCA_966211385.1 uncultured Bacteriovorax sp. | reverse complement strand
AGATCGTCTAATGTCAGTACGTATGGAGTTCCATTATTTATCAATTGTGTCATTGTATTATCTGGCATTTCAAAGTTTTCAGGAATTAAAGCACCATATACTTCAGTCCCACGATAAAAAGTCAATTTGAATCCAACAATACCGTATTCATCTGGATGACAAAATTGATAGGTAAAAACAGATGGATTACTTCCTTTGATCTCAAGACGAAGTTCTTCCATATCAAAACGTTTGCTTATGAAATTCACAAAGGTCTGAGCGTCAACATTAGAGTAATTAATAAATCCTAATGATAACTTAATCTCACCCTTGTATTGAATTCTATTTTCATAGTAGTAAAGAGCGTGCATAATTTGTTTGAAACACCTTAAAAGTCTTTTATAATCAGGATTTCCAAAAGTTATTGGGAACTCATACCCTCCGATAAGTCGAACATTCGCAGTTTTTAAATTCCTGATGACGGTTTTCTCCAAGAAATCCTTATTTTTTCTCCGTAATGCTCGATTAATCTTAGTTGTAGTATGAAGGAATCCAACATCATTATTTCCAATAATTCCAGCTATTGAAACCATTAAAAATTCATCATCATCACTCTTTTTTGAATTGTGTTCTTCACAGGAAGGAACGGTCATTAAGTCTTTTCTGAAATTTATGCCTGTGTCTTTACTTTCAGGGAATAAACATAACGGCGGCACATGCTCACGTGAAGTAGCTTTCTTGTCGCACATATAACATGTTAATTCGTCCATTACTACTAGTTTATTAGAATCAACCGAGGGTAAAAGTGAACTGTTAAAGAGAATCAGATATCAATGATTCTATTCTCCCAAAAGCAAATGTACAGGAACAGAACGTAATTTACTTACAATCAAAAGCAAATGTTGTATTTTCTCAGGATAGTTTTAATTTAGTAACACTAACTCGACTGAAATAAACCCTATTCAATGCACGAACTAAGAAAAAAATTAACCAGAAAACCGCAGTTTAACCCTTTTAGCGATTCATACGACGGTGATCTGGTTATGCAGGAACTTAAAGATTACATAGAAAAAACGGATGAAAATGATTACAACATTAAATTAGTTCAAACCTGTATTGCCACTGAGCATCTAAATCATCAATTCAAAGACACATATGCCTATCTTAAGAAAACGCTTTTTAAGAGTAATTTGACAGTAGAAGAAGTTATTAAGTACAGTATGGCTCACTTTAATCGTCAATATCTCATTATTAATTCAATAATGATTGAAAGTCTTAGTGGGAGGACTGAAATCAAATATAATGAAGCTTATGGCCATAAGCTACCTTCGATGGATTCTACAATTGGACAGGTAGATACCGTACTGGCCTTAGAAGGAATGGTTGACGCACTTAATCTTTTATGTACATATACTCGTTTTTTTTCAGACAGCATCCCAGAGAAGCAGCATGACTTCGATGATATTAAATCAATTGAAGCAATTAAACGCTTGAATGTGGCCTCCAATTATTTAGATATTATGAAAGGAGAGTACGATAATTGCGTTTGGAATGATGGCTACTTAGATCATGAATTTAATTCAAGGAGAATCGATTTTAGATACATTGAACAGTCCAATTTATTTTTGAAGAAAATTGGATTTTATAGAATGCAAAAAAACGTTTCTGGATTCAATTATATTATGAAAGAGCGCTTTGATAATGACAAGGTATTTGAACAAACCGTTGTAGCACATTTTAGAAAAAATCGGAATCCGAAGAGAATTAAGTCCGTTTCTGTCGACGATGGCTACATTAACTATAAGCTTTCTTCTGGCGAGAATAAGGAAGAGTTAGAAGACGAATTCAGAGTACATAATGAATTTGCTGTGTACTATGATTTTCTTGAAGATGTCAAATTACCTCAACTCTCGAATATGAGTCTAACTGATGTAATCAAACTATTCTGTCTTATGCAAAGATTGATTAGAGAAGTTGTTCATTTAGAATTAGGTGATGATAGTGTTTTTCAACTCGTCGAATGGGGGAAATTTCCATATCGAATTAAAGTTGAAAACTTGAAATTATATCTTGTTCAAAGGACTATTTATTCAAAAAAGCAAGTAAATGAGTTCTTGAACTTACTAACCAATCCTAAGGATCAACGAATCAATTTCTGGGATTACCCATTGTGGAGGATGCAAGACGATTATTTGTTACCGCTTTTATCACTATCAAGCCCAATAACGACTGTTCTTGCAGATCGATGGCTTGAGGATGGAGGGTTCAATCTTGATGAGCGAGGTAAGTTGTTTGAGAATTATATAAAAAATACACTTAAAGAAGACCTTACTAAAAAAGGCTTTTTCTTTAGAATTCCAAACAACAGTATCTTGACAAATTCTCGCAATGAATGGGAAGAAATCGATTTGCTAGTTAATCTTAAAAACATCTGCTTAATAGCTGAAGTCAAATGTATCAAGTTTGCACTTGATGCACGTAATGAGCATAATGCTATTAAAAGGCTTCAAAAAGGAGCAGAACAGGTAATCCGTAAAGCGCAATTTGTAGAAGATAACACAGACGACCTCTCCGAGAGCATTGGCGACATCAAGCAGAAGAAGATAGTTCGTGCAGTAATCACCAACTATCCTATTTATTCAGGATATGTACTTAATGGCATTCCAGTTATTGATTTCTTTATGCTTGAGGCTTACGTAAGCACTGGAAAACTATCGAATCAAAGACAAACTATAGAAAGTGGCAAGTTTACAAAACGAGAAGTAATCTCCGAGAAAATACTTTATCACTCCGAAGATGAATTTTGCAACAATTTGGAGTCATTTCTAGGTAAACCACCACAGGTATATGAGAATATGGATTTCTTTCAAATGGCTGAAAACAAAATAACCCCTGAGTTCATGGAGTTACAGATGTTCGTTGAAGCAGTCGACTATAAATAGACTTACAACAACTCATTTTTTAAATAGTCTTATTCAGCTTAAAATAGAACTCGCTAATAAACGATTCCGGATCAATATCAAGAGATTCACATAGTCGATTCAGCCAAAATAAGGTTGGGCTTACCTCTCCTCTCTCATAACTCGAAATGTTATTAAATTTAATATCCATCAAGGATGTAGACTCAGGTTGAGTCC
>CBIHOP010000397.1:0-3133 GCA_966211385.1 uncultured Bacteriovorax sp. | reverse complement strand
ATTTTTAGATGCATTCTGAAGGGCCGTTAAAATCACAACAGGATTCTTTTCAATCGCATCTGCAAGAATTTGTGGATTTTCTGAAATGACTTTTGTCACTTCGTCTTTTATTTGTTGTTTAGTAGAGCAGCTGACAAGAAATAATAAAAATAAGAATACGACTGTTTTGGCTTCCTTCATTTGATCCTCCCGATTTTGAAGTCCTTCGTTCACTACCAAGATCGTAACAAAGGATAAAAAATTGGAGTCAATTCGAGGTCAATTCTTTGTCAATTCTCGCTGACATTGCCCAATCGATAGCCGAGACCGCGAATCGTTTCAATAAGCGAATCAGATGTTTTTTGCCGGATCTGCAGTACGTGAGTATCAACAGTCCTCGTCGTCGGAAAATTTTCATATCCCCACACTTTATCCAGCAAATTCTCCCGGGTAAAAGTTTGACGTGGATTTTCAACTAGTAACTTGAGAAGCTCAAATTCCATTTTGGTAAGAGTGATTCTCTTTCCATCATAAATCACATCGCGCTCTTTTAAATTCAATGAAAGTTTGCCATGAATCAGATTGTCTCCGGATGGGGCAGTCTTCTTCTCTCTTAATTGAACTCTAATCCGCGCTATTAACTCGCGAGACTCGAAAGGCTTAGTCATATAATCATTGGCACCTGACTCCAATCCAACGACCTTATCAATAAGATCGTTACGTGCAGTTAAGAGAATGACGGGAAGATTCAGGTCACGATTTCGTAATTCGCGGAGAAAATCAATTCCTTGTCCATCAGGCAACATCCAATCAAGAACAATGAGATCAAAAGTTTGTTGCATTGATTCTCTGGCCGTTTTGAGATCAACTGCGAGATAGGCCATAAGACCTTCGCTCTCACATATTTTTTTCAGTGAGCTTCCTAATAAGGGATCATCTTCTACTATTAATATGCTTTTCATTGTTTCAACCTGAACGACATTCTCACGACCGTGGGAGTTTTTTGAATTTCGATTTTACCTTTCATTTCGGTAATTATTTTTTCAACTAATTTTAATCCTAAACCTAAACCAGATGACTGTGAAGTTTTCTGAAAGACTCCTTCATCACTAACTTCAACGATCAACAGTTGATCTTTAACTTTGAGATTCACATTGACTGGTGCTTTTCCATGTTGAAGTGCGTTCTCCACAATATTTTTCAAACACATCGAAAACCAATAGACGTCTATTTCCAGACTCACATCGTTTTCCAGTTGTTCGAAAATGATTTGTTTGCCTGAATAATTCTCCAAAAAATCGGCCAAAAAGGAATTAACTGAGTCGATGTTGACCCATTCAAAAGACATTAATGTTTGATCTTGATCGCTTTTTAAATAAGTAGAACTCTTATCAGCTAAACGTTTCAAGCGATAAACTTCACTCTCAATTTTGAGAAACTCATCCAAGAGTAAAGGTTCCATAGTATCGGATTTTTTATTCAATCCTTCGATGAGCAAAAGAAGATTGGTGATCGGTGTTCGCAACTCATGAGTTAATACCCGAAGAGCATGCCTTTTTCTCTCTTCTTCTCTATTTTGAAAATGAATCCTGCTGTACAAACTTAAAATAACGATGATCAGGACAATGAGTGAAGAGACAAAAATAAGAATCGATGAAGGACGAATCATCTCCAATAGATTCACCGAACGTTTCTGCCAACAAAGACTTCCCTCTTGAAAAAAACAAGTCTCATCACCCATCTTTAGCTTGGGAAAATATTCTTTTTCACTAAAAAACTTGTTCAATTGCTCAACAGAAAAAACAAAATATCTTCTGCCGGTTTTTTCATCAGCTTTCACAAAATAGAAACTTGATCCTAATATTTTATGAGTCCCTCTCGTTAATTGATCCAGATCATTTGGCTGCAAGGTTTTTAAGATTCGATACGCCTGACTTAAAGAATCCTCAGGAAGGACCATCAGCTCACTGACGTGGAAAAAATTTAAATGCTCCACTATCCAGTTTTTTTCGGAAAAAGGCGAACGGCCGCTTTTAAAAGCAAGAAGGGCAAAGCTCTCTCCGTTATCGTTAATAAATGGTGGAGTCGCAAAAAAACCAGAAGGGAGATCATTCCTGAAGCGACATCTAAATGCTTCCCATAATTCCGATTTTGATGCCTCTTCGCGAGACATGATCTCAGGTGATAACGAACATTGTTCTGTGAGATTGGAGGCACGTGCAAATGGGGCCATCAAAGGTTGAATGAGCTGAAAATGACCATAGGCCGGGTAGAGACCGTTCAAATCCAGCTCGAAAACAGGCGTGGTCTTAGTGACAAAAGCTTTTTCAAGCGCGGCCATGTGGTTTTTATCGCGTTCATCCGCCCACTGCTCTTTTTGCAGATTAAGGGCCGTATAGGCAGTGAAAAAAGAGAGGATAATGGCCGCAACTATAAGCGAGAGATAGATTCTCATAGTTTAATAGTTTACCCCAATTCCTCTTTTTTATGTCAGGCCAATGTCAACTTTGTCACTATCTCGACTAATAAAAGTCCGTTAACTTATCGCGATCGGGTAATTCATGCCCCTCTCGCATAGAACTCATATCAGAACCAACGAGTGTTTTTAATTTATCAATACATTGATCCCAACCTGTCTCACATTCGCGGACTGCTTCTTCACTCTCAAAACCAGTCTGAACCATCACAATTTCACAACCGTTTCCAACATCTTTAAAATCGACAGTCGTTTTTAAGTCTTTAAAGAGTATGTCACCTTTCGGCCCAACAACAGTCTCCAACATTCCCAAATGCTCATCTTCAACGAACTCAGTAAATTGGCCTGCACAGACCCAACGACCTTCTTCGTTCATATGTTCGTATCGATATCGACCGCCTTCTCGAGCGTCCATTTCAGGAACGACAAGTGTCATCCCATCCGGAGCCGACCACTTCTCAATGAGATCTGGCTGAGTCCACCAACGAAAAACCTCATGTCGATTCTCTGGAATGAATATTGTTTTTTCTAAACTTCTGTCAAAATGGTTTTCAGTGATCACATTATTCTCCTTAACGTATTGATGTGGAACTTCTTCGATGACGGACAGATAATTCCCTGCAGGGTCTTTAAACCATGCGATGAGCGGTCCTTCATTGTGATTGATTCCATTTTCAT
>CBIHOP010000396.1:0-3151 GCA_966211385.1 uncultured Bacteriovorax sp. | reverse complement strand
ACCGATCAAACCTAAATTTGAAGGAAGGCCAACTTCACAAAAAAACTCCGTAGAGCTTAAATCTTCCAATGTGTTCGTAAAAATATTTTGAACTTTTAACTTCAGCGCTGGATTTTTATCCAGCATAGTGAAGAGTTGTTTTATTTTTTTCGAAGGAACTGATTCTGGTTCCGCTTCAAAAAGTTCGACAGTATTGATCCACTTTGCAAGTGTGATAATGATTTCCAGTCGCTCTTCAAGAGTTGCATTTTCTTTTGTCGATAGAAGATAAAGTTCCAGTGAAGTCGTTTTATTAGCGAGCACACCGTATTGTTTTAAACTTTCGTATTGACGTAATTTATTGAGAAAATTTTTTATTTTCTTGTATGGCATAGTCAGAATTATTTTTGATTATAAAGGAGAATGAAAAAAATTCAAGAAAAAGGTGCCAAGCTCTAATTCCTTTTACATTTCAGAACATCTTCTAAGAATTATGGAGCAACATGAGATGAGGTAATACAAGTAACCAAAGAAGAACATAAGGCCAGCTCTCACCTTTGAAAATATTATAAGTCGCAGCGATCTCTTTCCACGATAATTTACTGATTATTCTGTTAAGGAGAAAAATCTCAGTAAGTAATGTGAGAACAAGCCAGAGGATTCCAACTATCGTCGCTTGAGAATGGTTGGTAATACCTGTCCTACTCCAGCACAACAAGACAGCACAGGAAAAAAAGAAGATTGCAGTAAGGGCGGACAGATGATGCGCCAAAGTTTCTTTAACAAATTTTTTGATGACTATTTCGCGGAGGGCTCCATTTACAAAAGCGAGTACAAATAGCAAAAGCCAGAGAAGAAAATTGTTAATTATGATTGTTTTCATCATCTAAGAGTACCAGGTAAGGCTTCATTCTTGAATGATCTTTATCAGGAGGACAATTTATGCAAATACCCTTTCTAGAAAAAATCAAATCCATACCAGAATTTTTCGGTATGCGCGTAAATGAACAACCAAACTATATCTGTCTTAAAAGTTACGAAGATGTTGAAGTACGTCAGTACCCAGAATTACTCATGGCTTCAGTAACGCTGAGTGGACTCACTTATGATACATTCAGAAAAAATGCATTCACTAAACTCGCTGAGTACATTTTCGATAAAGATCCCGTCAGTGGAGAATACATCCCGATGACCGCACCAGTGCTAACAGAGAATGTTGGTGGTGATGCATGGAAGATGTCATTCATCCTTCCAAAAAAATATGATCTGTTGAATGTTCGCAGACCAATTGATCCTGCAATCGTCGTCAGTGAATGTGAGCCTATGGAAGTCATCGCTTATACCTATACTGGAAATAACAGTGTTTCAAACATTCACAGACACGCGAGTATGTTCACCCACTGGCTTAAAAATCATACAGAATACAAAACCGAAGACAGTATGATTTTGGCCCAATATGATGCTCCGTTTGTGATTCCCACTGTGAAGAAAAACGAGATCTGGTTTCGGTTAACTAAAGAGCATTAATTCGACTGCCACCATTCATTCTCGCTTATCTGACTTGGACCTTGCTGATAAGACTGGCAAGTAGGCGAATACCAAAAAAACATCCGGCCATGTTAATATTGTCCTATGAAAAACTTGATTTTGTGTCTTCTTCTAACCGCACCTTATTTAGGGCAAGCAGCTTCAAAAACGGTGCATTTAAAAAACAACCAAAGCTATATGACGGCATCTCACGGGGCGATCTACGTGATCAAGGTAGATAAAGGTGTTGTGACTTTTAAGCCGCAATTAAAAGCGTCTGAAGGCTGCTCTCCTCCTGAAGATGTGCCCTCACAGACACTACCTCTGGAGAAACTTAAAAACCCTCATCACATATTGGCGGTTATCGATTGCGAGCGTGACCGCCTGGAACGTGCGAATTGGGCGAATTAAAATTAGCAGAATTTTTAAAAAAATTATTTAACGAATTTGTTTTTCCAAAAATATTCTGCGGTCAGTTTGAAAAAACTCAAGCTCACAATCATTGAAAGAATCCACGGTATAAGCGCAAGCATTCTCTTTTTCAGGTCCTCTTTAACAACCACTTTCTGAAGTTTTTCAATTTCAAGTTGCTTTTCGTGAGCGAGATTGAGTTCGATGTTTATTCGATCTTTTGATTGTGAACAAAGCGGACACCCATCAGGTATGAGAAGTTCATCCCACTCTGCTTTTAGTTCATGTAAATCTTCAGTGAGTAATTTTGAATGAAAGTTTACGAGAATTTTACAAGTGACTCTCATCTTAGCGAGAACATCATCCAGGTTGGCCGGTGTGCGTTTTGATTTCTGTGAAGGCGATTTATAGTTACAAATATATTTTCGTTCGAAATCAGTCCCCTCTTTTAATTGAGTCCTCGAGGCCCTGAGACGAGCATGTTCGGCCTGAAGATGATCTTCAGCGACCATACTTCGTACCCCAAAAATAGCGGTTAATAATGCCACTGCAATGAGGAGAAGCCGCGTGCCTTCAGTGATGAAGATTAACCGCTTCCTCCATTTCGACTGGAGGTACAAGTAAACAACTAATAGGACAAACACAACGACAGCGGAGAAAATCAGCGGATACGTCATGTTCAGCTTTTCAATATTTGCTAACGTATTCATACCTAATTATTTTAGGATTTCTCAGATCAAAATCAAATCTGAATACGCGGTACAATTTCTAAATATTTATTGGTGGTCTGAGTGACATATTTTTGAGGCAGAAATAGAAAAGGCCCCAAACCGGTGGGGCCTATGATCTAATGAGTTCTTGAATGTTAGTAAAGGGGTTGATCTCCAAAACCTGTTAGCCTAAAAGAACATGCTCTCAAAATTTTTTTAATGTTGCTCATAGCGAGCGTGAGAGTGTTAACATTTAGGGGACGAAAAACATCCTGTCGACTATCATCGAGGCGCTCGTCCTAGTCCTCGAGAATAAGCTTTTAAACCATCTCATTCTCTTACCTCCTGGTTTCTTTCCTCATAATCAGTATCGTCCCATTGAGGATTTTTCGACATGATCTAAGTCAGAAACTTGAATGTTTGTGGACAGGTTCTACAGCTAGTTTTGAGGTACGTATTCTATGTCTTTCACGTTGTATCCTGTGGCCTCAACCTCTTTGATGATTGATTGCAGGCGAAGTTTA
>CBIHOP010000395.1:0-3179 GCA_966211385.1 uncultured Bacteriovorax sp. | reverse complement strand
AATTTAATTCACCTCAATGTCTATTATGTACAGATGATCGAAATCCATACGAAATTTTAGAAGAAGGTCATATTAATTACATGATCAAAAAAATGATTAATGAATTGAAAATGCCGGCGCACCTTGCTTACAGATTATCCTCTTACTCAGCGGCGAAACATTTTGGTTTAAAACGTCTGGGGTTAATCGCTCCCGGTAAACAAGCTGATATCGTTCTTTTATCAGATTTAAATCAAGTGACGATTAAAGATGTTTTTGTGGGCGGAAAAAATATCAAAAAACTTAATCTCGATTCAGACATTGTTAAAAAAATATCTGACTCGCAACCACCACTTGAGAACACAATTAAACGCAAGCCTCTAGTCGCAAGTGACCTCAACTACAAACTTGCTCCAGGAAAATACAACGTCATCGAAATTGTAAAAGATGAAATCATCACGAATCATATTGTCTCACACTTTGATGGCAAAAAATTTGATCAAGATGACATTCTCTTTATGGCGAACATTGAACGATACGGCTCAGAACTTCCGCCAGGAGTAGGGCTTGTTAAGGGATCGGGATTAAAAAGTGGAGCCATTGCTGCTTCTGTTGCTCACGATTCACATAACCTCATGGTCATTGGGAAAACGACTGAAGATATGGTTGTGGCCGTCAATGCACTTATCAAATCAGGTGGGGGACTCGTGGTTGTTAACAATGGAAAAGTAACAGCATTGCTTGAACTTCCACTAGCAGGACTTCTCAGTTTAAAAACAGGTAAAGAAATTTTCGAAGATATTAAAAAACTTAAAGTCGCTTATAAAGAATGCGGTGTAACTTTAGATGAACCATTCATTCAAATGGCCTTCCTCGCATTGCCTGTTATCCCCAAATTAAAATTAACTGACAGAGGACTCTTCGACGTTTCAACTTTCAACTACACAACATTATCAGCTCAATGAATTGGTACGTGTACGTTATTTTAACGACGAAAGGAAAACTCTATACCGGAATCAGTACCGATCCTGAACGTCGATTTGTTGAGCATCTTTGTGATTCAAAAAAAGGTGCTAAATATTTCCGTTCTGATAGTCCGGTGAAAATTGTCTATCTTGAAGAGTGGGACACGATGTCTGAAGCGCTCATCAGTGAAGCAAAAATTAAAAAATGGCCTTCAGCTAAAAAGCGTAAAACATTTCTGGAAAATCATCATGAATGAATTTGAAAAACTTTTTGAAGAAAAAATAACGGCCGTTCTAGGATCAAAAGACCCTGCCCACGATCTTCTTCACGTCAAAAGAGTTGTAAAAATGGCACGCGAACTTGCTGTCAAAGAAAGAGCACAGCTTGAAATAGTACTACCTGCGGCCTGGCTTCATGATTTGGTTAATCTTCCCAAGGACCACAAAGATCGCAAAATGGCTTCGAGACTTGCGGCCGTTGAAGCTGTTCAATTTCTCACAGCGGTTGGTTATCCAGCAAAATATTATCCTGGAATTATTCACGCAATAGAAGCACACAGCTTTTCCGCCGGCATCAAAGCAGAAACTCTTGAAGCGCAAATCGTTCAAGATGCGGATCGCTTAGATGGATTAGGAGCGATTGGCATTGCTCGACTATTTGCTATCTCTGCGCAAATGGGAACGAGTTTTTATCATGGCCTTGATCCATGGGCAGACGGCAGACAATACGACGACAAAAAATTCGCTATAGACCACATTCAGTTGAAACTGAAATCAATCACAGAGACAATGAATACGTTGTTAGCAAAACAAGAAGCGAAGAGAAGATTTTTAGTGATCGAAAATTATCTTGAGCAACTTAAGATGGAACTCTAGTCATCATCGTTTGATTCATCTTCAACATAATCCTCACTCCAGGAATCGTTAAATTCGGCAGGAACGCTTGGATCAACTTGATCTTTGTATTTGTATGGGCAGTGAAGACAACCGCTCTGACAGCAGTATCCGCGTTTTAAGAGATAAGCTTCGGTGAAGACCATCAGGCCTTCTTCGTTGAAATAGTAATCGATGTCTTTTTTTAAATTCGTCATGAGAAAATTTTAGGATCAGAAAATAAAAACGGCTCCCGAAGGAGCCGCATATATAACTTTGGTAAGCTTAAAGATTAGTATCTTCCGCCGCCGCCGCCGCGTCCACCACGATCTCCGCCACGGTTTCCACCGCCACCGAAACCACCACCTGAACGTCCGCCACCAAATCCACCGCCGCGAGATTCTCTCTCTGGTTGTGGTTTAGCTTCAGAAACTCTAAGTGAACGGCCTTCGAACTCTTGACCATCAAGTTGAGAAACAGCTGATTGAGCACCATCTTCTGATTCCATTTCTACGAATCCGAAACCTTTGCTACGGCCAGTTTCACGATCAATGATGATTTTCACTGATGCTACTGATCCAGCAGATGAGAAATGCTCTTTTAGCGATTCTTCTTTAGCAGAGTAAGGAAGATTGCCAACGTACAACTTAGTAGACATAAAAAAAACTCCAAAAAAGGGTCAAAAGTCACAGAAAAAACTTAGGACCAAGTACTAATAGATCTCAGGTATAACACAACTCATATTCCCCACAAAGAGAAAATTAAAGAAAATTGCTAGTAGCTCTTTGCGTTGCAGCCCTTTGTCTTATAGACTTAAGGGAACATATATTTCAGAGGTTTACATGGAAAAAATTTGGTTAAAAAACTATCAGTCAGGGGTTCCGGCCCAGATCGAAGATCAAATGGAAAAATACCGCTCATTGGGTGATGTTTTCGAAGAAGCCTTTTCTAAGTTTTCGCAAAGTGCGGCCTTTGAATGTATGGGCAAATCTATCTCATATCAAGAACTTGATAATCTGAGCCAAAAATTTGCTAGCTATCTGCAAAATAATCTCAAACTTCAAAAAGGCGATCGAGTGGCCTTGATGATGCCCAATATTCTGCAATATCCTGTGGCACTTTACGGGATTCTTCGTGGAGGTTTCGTCGCCGTCAACGTCAATCCTCTCTACACGGCACGCGAATTAGAACATCAACTAAAAGACGCTGGAGTAAAGGCGATTGTTATTTTCGAAAACGCTGCTTGTACCCTACAGGCCGTATTGGAAAGAACGCCAGTCGAACATGTTCTCACAACATCAATTGGTGACATGCTTGGTTTTCCAAAAGCTCAACTCGTAAATTTCGTCATCAAAAAAGTTA
>CBIHOP010000394.1:0-3190 GCA_966211385.1 uncultured Bacteriovorax sp. | reverse complement strand
AAATTCAACATGAAGAGATTAACGTTCCAGGTGGATGCACCACTTTAAGAATTAAATATGGAAATTAAAAACATCGGAAGTTTGAGTATGAAGGGCGGTAGAAATGATAATTTCTACTTCTGCCTCATTGAGTATTACTCAGACAGCGGCCGATGGTTTTTAAAATCACTGCTTCCGGTTAAAGATGAAGATGCGCTTGATAATGATGAAGCCATCCGTGCATGGATTCATAACTTCGATGTAAAACAACTCGTGGTTGATTTTCCGCTTTCAAAACCGGCCTGTGAAACTTGTGACCTTGAATGCCCTGGCGCCATTAATTGCCCTGATAACGGCATAACAACGGTTAGAGAAAAAATTCGCGATTTACTGAATGAAGATCAAAAACTCATTAACAGCAATCCAAAAAAATATGAGCAGGAAAGAAATAAATCTGATGAAGTGGTCTATAATCGCGACATCTTTTCTAAAGAAACTTCTCATCACTTGTTGTCACGTTCATTTAAAAGAAAGCTAAAAAAGGGATTTCTTCCTTACTGGAACAGAACCTTAGATTTCTGGGTTTGGAAGTACTACTACGATCAAATTCTCGATACGTTTAATACTTCGTTTGATTCGTTTGGAAACGTGTCACTCATGATTCTCTCGCGCTTTTCATATATCAAACGTCACTTTCCCAAAGCACTTGAGCTTTTTGAGGCCAATGAGCAGATTATTTTGATTGAACTTTTAAGATCAAAAATCATTCTTAAGAAAGATATCGAACTCATGAGTGATATCGATTTGGGAATTGAAGCGAGACTGGATTTAATTAAAAAGATCGAAAACAAACTCGATATCTTTATCTATAATCACGATCTGGAAATTCTGGTGAAAAATCCACGAGCGTTCGATTCATTTTTGCTGGCACTTGCTGGTCAAAATGTTCTGCAAAAGAAAAATCGTGAATTGCCTGATTGGACGAAACCAGCAGAAACGAAATTCATCATTCCTAATTTCGGTTAATTTTTGGCGAGAACGCGTCCTGAAATTTCCAATGTTGTTGTCGTTCCGACAATCGCCCCAATCAACCAGACAATTGAGAACTCCATAAACAATTCAGGCTTCATGATGAGGAAAAAACTAACTGATGTGAGTAGAAGCATTAGTGTTGAAAGCGTTTTTTGGTAACGAAGGGCTCTAATTTCATCGCGCTTTAAAATCAAACTCATCATAAGAACACTCGTTGTTGTGAAGAAAGCTCCACAAAGCATGTAACAGACAGAGATGCCCATGAACATAAATGAATGCATAAGATTGAAATCGATATTAAATGTTTTGATTCCAAACTGCGGACAGATGGAAAGGGTACAAACGGCCGTGAGCAAGTGGATGACAAAAACTTTTAGGAGAAGTGTGCGACGATCCGGCATGAGTTCGCTGTGAACTTTACTCAAAATATTCTCAGAAATTTTTGAAGGAATTTTATTCATAAACTTCTTCCTTTTTTAATCTGTTCAGCAAGCGACTGACCGTTTTTCTTAGAGACACTTCCGACTTGTTCAACTGCGAAGCGATTTCCTGGTAACTCAATTCATCGATAAACTTCAGAGTCAGCAGGTTTTTTTCGTTATCTTCCAATCGATCCATAAAACCCAAACTTATTTCTTCTTTTGGCGACTCTGTTGGTTCGGCCGCCATTTTTTCATGTCTGAGGTCACGTCTTTTCTGCGAGCGAACGTGATCCAGAAAACTACTGCGAGCGATGACAAACAACCATTGTTCAAAAGTATATTTGTCACTGAAAAGGTGTTTGCTCTCATGCACTTTAAGAAACACTTTCTGCACCAGATCTTCTGCATCAGCGTTGTTTTTTAGTTTCGATAATAGATAACTAAAAACTCTGTCTGCAAAACGGCGATAAAGTTCTTCGAATGCCGCATAAGCTTCATGAGGAGCACTGGTCTGGTATACGCTCATTAATTCTTCAGGGGTCTTAGAGGACAATTTCACCAGTTTTCCTTTTCTAAATTGAATACGTCACAAAAGGTTGAGATGTGACGTATACGGATTAGAACATCTTACAACGAGGATTATCGTGCAGCCAAAATCTTTCCTATTGACCCTTTTACTCGGATTTTCAATAAGTTTCCCGGCGTGGTCGCATCCCGTGGCCTATAAAGGTTCTTATTCCATTATGACATGGAATAATCCCGAAATGACAGACTGGATGTTTACTCACAGTTTTACTTCCCAACATTCTGTTTCTCTCCATTACTTAAGAAATGAAACAAAAGATGGTGAGCGTGAGTTCTTTTTACCAGCAGTTAATTTTTTAGCGAAGAGATGGAATGAATTAAATTCGCAGGCCAACCTTTACCTAACAGTCGGGCATGGTGGAGAAAAAGTCGGAACCTCTTTTAAGGATACTTCTATTCTTGCTCTTGAAACTGATTGGGAGTCGAGAGAATATTATGTTTCTTTTAAGCAAGAAGCACTCCTTGCCAACAGAGATTCTTCAAAAAACATTTATACATCTAGACTGCGTGGGGGATTTGCTCCTTACATAGCAAGCTTCGAAGAAATCAACTCATGGTTCATTCTGCAATTGGAAAAATCAAATAAGAGTATGAGTGAATACACGCTTACACCGCTCATTCGTATGTTTTATAAAAACGTGCTGATTGAAACAGGGGTAAGTCACAAAGGTGAAGCGCAATTTAATTTCATGGTCCATTTTTAGGATAGGGGAGAGAGAAATGAAAACATTAGTACTGGCATTAACACTTTTAACATCATCAGCTTTGTTCGCTGGCGAAAAAGTAAACATTACAGTTAAAGGAATGGTTTGCTCATTCTGTTCGCAGGGAATTACGAAAAAATTCAAAGAAGTTCCTTCAGTGAAAGACGTTAAAGTTGATCTCGATAAACATTTAGTGAGTTTAGAATTGCAGGACAATCAAAAACTAGAAGATGAATCAATTACTAAAATTCTCACTGACTCAGGATATGCAGTAGAAAAAATTGCGAGATAAATGATGGACGCTCTTAAGAAAAATATCTGGGTTTCATTTTTTAGCCTCTTCACTTCGATGAGCACTCTCATCTGTTGTGCACTTCCGGCCCTTTTAGTTTCGTTAGGGTTGGGAGCGACAATGGTCGGTCTTGTGACAACATTTCCGAGTTTGATTTGGCTTTCAGAAAATAAATG
>CBIHOP010000393.1:0-3193 GCA_966211385.1 uncultured Bacteriovorax sp. | reverse complement strand
CACCAAAATCATCATGTCTTCTATAGCGATAAATCATTCCTTCCGGACTGATAAGCTCATGCCTAAGTTTTAAAAAGTAAGCATGGGTTTTATCATCAGTTGGATCGAGATAATTCATGGTGATAAGTAAAAATCCTGTCGCATCGAAATGGCTGCATGTTTGATCGGCCATATAGGATAGATCTTTTTCACTGTAACATTTCTCAATATTTTCAGCTGAGAGATCAATAATTCTTTGAGCGAGTTGCTTGAGTTCCTCATCTTGATAATAACTCGCAATTTTATAACCGGCCTTTGCCCCTGCCCAATGGAAGATATATGTTCCTAAATGCTTTTCCTGACGACCTCTTAACTCCCACGTCCCAGCATCAGGAATATCCATCACCTTTTCAATCGTAAGGAGCAAATCAACAATCAATTTTTTATCGACAACTTGTTCAAGGTGAATAATACGTTCATCCGTATAAAGAGGAAGCAAACTCAAAATAACTTGTCCGTAAGAATCAAATTGTTTTTGATAATAGGCCGCATTTCCGATTCTCACGGGTTTATTATCCATAAAGCCACGAAGATCGAGAATTTTTTCTGTGATTTCTGATTCACCATTAATTCGATACATGGGCTGAAGGTCTTCCAGATTACCCAATACATTGTGAATAAAATGCAGATAGCGTTCAACTTCTTCGAAGTGACCAACACTATTTAAGGCCGCAAGACTAAAATAAGAATCTCTAAGCCAGCAGTATCGATAATCCCAGTTTCTTCCACTGCCTGGATACTCAGGCAGAGATGTTGTACCAGACGCAATGATCGCCCCAGTATCTTCGTATTGATGAAGTTTAATAGTAATAGATGATCGTATAAGTTCTTTTTGAAAAAGATTTGGAATAAAGGTTTCTTTTACCCATCGTCGCCAATAATCTTTTGTACGGTAAAAAAATTCTTCGTATGTTTCCCGAATAGGCGCTGAAAATGGCTCTCCTTCAGTAAAAAGAAAGTAGAGATCTTCGCTTAATAAAAAGGATCTCTGTTCCATGAGATATGTTAATGTAGCATTTGTCGTCAGACGAAGCGGTAGATGTAATCCATTATAGTTAATGTGATTACTTCCAATATGCAATTCAGGAGTAAGTGTTCCATATTCTCCTGTAGGTTCACAAATGATTTTTATTCGTGGATGACCTGCAATTCTTTTTATTTTTCTAAAAAACTGCAGAGGTTTGTGATAGCGATGATTAACATAAAATCTCGGCGCAAAATCAACGACGTCAAATTCTCCATCTTCACAATAAAAACTTGTAACTAATATGGCCGTGTTTTCAAGATAACGTTGTTTCGTGCGAATTAATTTTTCAGGAACAATTTTAAATTCACCACCGCGATCTTCATCGAGTAATGAACCAAAGACAAAACTTGAATCCATTTTTGGCCAACACATCCAACAAACAGAACTATCGTCTCGCACATATGCAAGGTAACTACAATTTCCTACAAGACCTATGTTGTAACGATGAGCCTTTTTCACACCTTCACTTTAAATTAAGATCGCCGAGGATGAAAATGGATTTCATCAGTTTTTTTCCAACCACAGGTGGTCATAATGTCGCTTAGATCTAGGTGTCTCTTAATAAGTAATCGTCTTCCACTTACATACAATGACAAAACACAAGAATTCACTGCAAGTTCGGGCGGTTTGGTTTCTGCAATAAAAGGACTCGATGCTTCGATTATCGGCCATCAATTTGAGTGGATGGGAATAATGACCGATGATATAGATGCGCATAAAATTGAAGAATTGAAAACAATTCCATTCGGTGATTTTAAATGTCATCCCATCGTTGTTCCTAAAGATGCCTATCATTATTACTACAATTGTTTTTCAAACAACGTCATATGGCCGCTCTTTCACTATGAACGGTCTCTAGTCATCAATACGGAATTAGGATGGAAAAATTATCAGGAAATAAATAATCTGGTCGCAGCTGAAATTATAAATCTAGCTGATGATGACGACATCATCTGGGTACATGATTTTCATTTCTTTTTAGTGCCTGGACTCGTCAAAGAAAAAAGACCTGATCTTAAAATAGGTTTCTTCCTGCACATTCCATTTCCTACTTCCGAAATATTCCGTGAACTTCCACAAAGAAAAGAAATTATCCAATCGTTAGCTCAGTGTGATTTGGTTGGATTTCACGATCTCTCCTACATGAATCACTTCAGAAGTTCTGTGCAAAGAATTTTGGGGGAATGCCATCACGATCTGAACGACCGAAAATGGGGAGTCTATCCTATTTCAATCGATACTGAACACTTCATTAGTCTTAAGACAAAAGAACAAACCGAAAGCTTTTTAGAAAAATATAAGGCCACAAAAAAAGACATGAAGTGGGTCCTGGGTGTTGATCGATTAGATTATATCAAAGGTCTAAAGATGAAACTTCAGGCGTTCCAGGAATTTCTCCGCAAGCATCCTGAAGAAAGAGAAAAAGTCCAGATGGTTCAAATCGTCATTCCATCACGAACTGAAGTACCGGAATATCAACAATTAAAAGAACAAGTTGAAATTCTTGTTTCGAGTATTAATGGTGAATTCGGCTCCCCAACTTACATGCCAGTTTATTACCTCTATCATTCTGTTTCTGAGTATGAGCTGTCCGCTCTCTATCAGTTAAGCGAAGTCATGTATATTGGCAGTCGCAGGGACGGGATGAATCTTGTCTGTCTTGAATATGTAGTATCCCAGAGAAAAGAAAATCCAGGATGTTTGTTATTAAGTGAATTCACAGGTGCACATTCTACAATGAGTTATGCTCTTTCCATTAATCCCTGGAACATTGAAGAAACTGCAGAAAAAATTCATGAAGCTTTACATCGAGATCTTGATCAAAGAAAAATTGAGATGCAATCAATGCAGGAATTCTTAAAAAAATATACTGCTAGTGAATGGGCCCGATTTTTTTTAAGAGATCTGAAACGAGGGGTTCATCACGATAAACTTATATCGCTTTCCAAAGATGGCCAATTCCACTGGATGAAAGATCTTAAGGATAAACGAGTATTGGTCTTTTGCGATTTTGATGGAACGTTAACACCGATAAGTTCCCGACCAGAGGAAGTCTTGCTCCCGCGAGAAACTCAGCAACTTCTTCAAGCACTCACCCAAAAAGAAAACTGTGAAGTTGTAGTTATA
>CBIHOP010000392.1:0-3196 GCA_966211385.1 uncultured Bacteriovorax sp. | reverse complement strand
GGGTGTTTTTAAGGTGTGTGAGCAGTGTTTTTTAACATAGTTCACGCATCTTAATTTCTTCAAAACAACTAAGACATTTTTCGCATCTTCTTTAGAACAACACCAAAACCTTTGGCGAGGTTTGGATTTTTCTCAAAGGGATGAGATGAAGATCACTATCGAAGTCGTTAAATGGGACGACTACAATCCAAGAAAAGACATCAAGTCGATGTCATGGTTCAAACTTTCATCTGACATTGCTTTTAGCCCAACACTTTTTGGATTAACAGCTCAGGCCAAGTGGTTCTGGGTTTTCACGCTTTCGGCTATTGCAAAAAACATCAATACTCATTTAACAAAAACGGGCTGCCTTCCAGACACTCCAGGAAGACTTGAAACAACTACAGAATATTTGGCCCATCATTCAGGCGTTAACGAAGATTTAATAGTTAGCTTCTATGAAGAGTTCAAAGAACGAGGACTTGTACTAATCAATCCTCCATTGAGCACATGTCAAAAATCCGTACGTGATACGAACGAACCCGTTCGCGATACGAACGCATCCGTGCCTAAGAGAGAGAGTAATAGTAGAGAAGATAAGAAAGAGAAGAGAGAAGAAAGCGCTCTCTCGTTTTTTTATAATCATTCTGTTTTCAAGGACACTCCAAAAGAAGCACTTGATGCATGGATCAAAAGATTTGATGAAGAATATGTTCTTCAGGAGTTCAACGGAGCATTAGCCTGGAAGGGCAAAACACAGCTTAAAAAGTCTTTTCAGGTTTTTTTCGATGATTGGCTTGTCCGAGGTTGGGCGATCCATCTAGAGCGAAAATCCAAGGCCAAGAAAATAAAACCCGAAGTTGAAGCAAACGCAAAAAGATTTGCTTCGGAGTTTTATGACAACGTCAGATCCGGGACTGATGAAAATCCGTGGTTAGGAAATACGAACTTCGATTTCGAGATCATGGAAAAAATCGGAGACCTCGCAAAAATCAGAAATTCAAAGCCATCAGATAAACAAAAAATCATGTCAGAAATTAAAGCTGTCATCCTCCAGACTATGGACACTGGATGATGAGTTTCCGTTTCCAATTTATTTGTAACACGGAGGTTATGTGGAAATTGAAAACCAGCAAGTGCTCTTCTCAAATATTGAACAGGATAACCCAAAAGGAAAAGGAAGAAGTGAAGAAGATGAGTGCAACATCATTCACGAAATACTGAGTGAAATATTGATTGAAAGAAAGGTCTCAGTCGTGGAACTCGCAAGAGAGTTGAAAGTTCCATACACGACGATTGATGACTGGCTGAAGGGAAGATCGGTTCCATTGGCCGGAAAAAATCTTCTCAATCTCTTTATTTTCTCAAAGGTGCCTCTCGAATATTTGTGTTTTGGAATTGGAGATAAGAATCATTACGAGAAATATGAACAGTTACTAGGGTTTTTTGAGTTTTGTTTAAAGGAGATTGGAAGTGAAAAAAGTATTGAAAAAATTAAAGAGAAGCTATTTGAGACTCATCATTCAATTGAAGAAATGGGAGAGAGAGTTGAATTCGAAGAAGGTGAGAGCGTGGGCAGCGGTCGATTCAAACGGGAAGATTCTCAGTTTTATGGATGAGGCATCGGGTGCTTTGGTTGTTCACAGCTTTAAAAGTTATTGGAAAACAAAGGGCGCTCGAATCATAGAAATGAATGGTGAATTTTTGGGAGGCGTATGAAAACGATCACAATGGATTGCTATCTTCAAATGCAAGCAATAATCGTTTGTGGCGCATTTTCCAATGCTCACAATTTTAGTGATTTCGAAAAGTCAGTCATTTGTGAACCGAAAAGAATCATTGATTCCATTCTGAAAAACAATGATGTGGTCGTGGTACCGAATGATACTGGAATTAAACATGTAACGGAGTGGGCTTTATGAACAAAGTTTTTATCATGGGAAGACTTGGACAAGATCCAAAGCTTGAATATTTACCAACGGGGTTGGCGGTATGCACTCTCAGTGTTGCGACAAGTGAGAAGCGTACTTCAAACAATGAAACTAAGACACTCACTGAGTGGCATAGAGTAATTGCTTTTGGAAAAATTGGAGAACTCTGTAGCCAGTATTTGAAAAAAGGTTCGCAAGTTTTCGTCGAAGGTTCTCTTAAAACTCGCAGTTGGGATGAGAATAATTTTAAAAAGTACATCACGGAAATTATGACGAAAGAAATAAAGTTCCTGGATGGCCATACAAAAGAGCAGAAGGTTGAAAAAGAACCTGAAGTTTATACGACAGATAACGTTCAGTGGGCAGATGACGAAATTAAATTTTAAGGAGGATTTATGATGAAAATATATGCTCTGATCTTTATTGGTTACTGGCTTGGGTATTTTTCCCACAAGCTATGTCAGGTTGATGTGGCAAAAAAGCAAGGTGTTTTAAATATTGGCGGTATGAAATTCGTAAGATGGGTGGAGAAATAAATGACAATAGAAAATTGTCCAAAGTGTGAGTCTAAACATATTCACTCAAAAGAGAATGGCTTCAGATGCACCGATTGTTTTAATGAGTGGCGTGTAATTAAAAATGTAAGCGCTTTCGATCCAGAGAGGGAAATCGTGATGAACCAATACTTAGATAAAGATCATGCAATCGCAGATCTGAGAAAACAGCTCGCAGAGAAGCAGGCTGTGTGTGAAAGTTTAATTGATGCCAATAATTTTTACCATAAAGATGTTCAAAGAAAGGCGCTGGAAATAGAAAAACTGCAATACAAAACTGAAGAATACCGCTTAAATGCTATTGTCAAAATGAATCTTGAAAACGCTCATAAAAATAGCGAGATTGAAGAAGAAAACAAAAAACTAAAAGCTGAGTATGATTCAATTAGAGATTTCTGCTTTGACCTTCAATTATACATTAAAGACTTAATTCTCTCGCTTAAAAACGAGGGTGTTTTCTATAAGAATTTAACATTTCAGCAAATAAGAAAGAACGCATACACCCACGCAAAAAATCCTACATGGGGTGATAAATCCTACTTTAATTCTGACTTTGAAAAACTGGATGGACTTGAATATCAACTCAAAGACCGTGACCAATTAATAGTGGAAGCAAGTAGGTTTGCGCAACATAAACATAACTGCACTTCAAGAATAGATGATTGCACTTGTGGCTTTGATGAATGGCTTGCCAAAATCAAAAACATCAAAGGGAGGGACGCTGCATTTGAT
>CBIHOP010000391.1:0-3207 GCA_966211385.1 uncultured Bacteriovorax sp. | reverse complement strand
AGCGGGTAGTCTGGCCCGAGACCGCTTTGTCCAGTTTGAAGAAGTCCGAGCGTTGAACCCGGATATCATTCTAGCTTCATGGTGTGGAAAAAAAGTAGACATCGAGGCCATTAGAAACCGTTCAGGTTTTGATCAGGTCAATGCCGTCATGAATAAGCAAGTCTTTGAACTCGCACCGGAAATCTTTTTACAACCAGGGCCCGCCCTATTTGTTGATGGAATTGATCAGTTAGTAAATCTTTTTGATTCCCTCAATTAATCCCTAAATTTTTCTTCTAAAAAGCCGAAATTCCTTAGAGAACATGTGATCCAGCTGGATCCGTCAAAGGATAGGCCTATGAAGTTTCAACTTAGTTTATTAGCTTCTTGTCTCCTCGTATCGGGATGTAATCTTGATGTGAAATCGATTGAGCATAAAGCGGCAAAGATTAATAAGTACGAACTCGTTGCGCTTAAACTCGCAAAAGAAAATCGTGAATTAAAAGCAAAAGTGAAGGGACTTGAATTTGAAGTTCAAAAACTAAAACAAGACCAGGCATTTTACAAATCACAGAAGTTAGGAAGTGCAACTCACGCTGAAGCGACAGAACATGGAGGAGGACGAACTCCTGCCAGTTCAGCTCCTGCTTTTGATGTAAAAAAAGATTACGTTGAATTCAAAACGTATAAATGGACTGCTGAAGACATGCTCAAAATTGCGGATAAAGAATTAAAATCTAAAAATTTTGAAAAGGCAGCACAATTTTATACATCACTTGCAACTTACTATCCTGAACATAAAAAGATCGACGATGAATTCCTTTTTAAAGCTGGAATTTCTTCGTATGAATCAGGATCACATCACGAATGGACACTCAAACATTTTGAAGCATTGATGGTGAAATATCCTACGAGTTCATATTACAGAAGTGCAAAATTATGGGTTGCTTTAACTCATATGAAATTAGGTGATAAGCAAAAGTTTTTCGCCACAGTTGAAGAATTCCGCAAAAAGTATCGCAATACAAATGAATGGAAAATTCTTAGCGCTTATTACGAAAAAATAGAAGAGAAAACACATGAATAAAATCGTTTTAACGGCATCACTTGTTTTATTTTCTTTTTCAGTTTGGGCAACACCATTCGGACGTGTTGTAGAAATTAAAGGAGAAGGTTTTATCTCTCATCAAGGTAAAACGAAAGACATTCGTGTTGGCGATATTATCGAAATGAATTCTGAGATTGTGATTGAGCACGCAGGCCAGGTGACTTTCACCGACAATGCTGATCATCGTTTTCATATGGGCAATTCTTCTTCAGTTGCTGTTTACAATAATCATATCGAATTAAGAAGCGGGGATCTTTGGTTTCAATCAGTGAATCGCATCGATGATTATAAAGTGACTACGGCCAATGCAAGCGTTCACTATCAAGGTGGTGAAGCGATTCTATCTTACGATTCAACAAAAGGTAAAACACAGCTGATGGTTATCAGTGGGATGATGAAAATCGCCAACCTTAGATCAGAGGCACTAAATCTTTCGGTCGCTGAAGGGAATTTTTCATTTGTAGATAATGCTTATGATGAAGGAGCTCCAAGAGATCCAACACCAGTAGGCGAGAAGACTTACAAACAACTTATTACCCTTTTTAAAAATGTAACACCAATGGAGAAACATGCTGACCGCGTGTTCAAAGAAAATGATCAGCGACCGGCCGCGCGTGGAATTGCATCAGTTCCCGTCGTTGACAACAAGTTACTTGAAGCTTATAAATCAGAACTGTTAAGTGAAACTAAACCAGTAGTTCCTGAAGTCAAAGTTGTGACTAAGAAAGTGAAACCTGCTGCGAAGGTCCCACCAGCTGTCACCACCGTTGATAAAGTTGCAGCTACTCCGTTAGAGATTAAGATCTATGGTCTTAAACAAAGTGCGACCACTGCAACCGCTACGACTCCAACGAAAGGCCGTGCACCGGCCTCGGTTCTTGATGAACCAGTTTCTGCTCCAGAATACAAATTACCAACGACAATCATTAACGAACACCAGAAAGAAAGTGATCAATTGCTTAACCGTCTCAATAGTCTCTAAGGTTTTAAGCAACATTCATGATCCTTTTGTTATGGCTTCATAAAAGAGGATCACCATGTCTAAAGTCAAAGAACAACCTGCTCTCACTTATGATGATGTTCTCTTAAGGCCTGCTTATTCAGAAAATTTACCTTCTGAAACGCAGACGGAAACGAAGTTTTCCAAAAACATTAATTTGAATATCCCTATCGTCTCTGCGGCAATGGACACAGTAACGGAAGCCCCCTCGGCCATTGTCTTAGCGGAAGAAGGTGGAATTGGAGTTATTCATAAAAATCTAACGGCCTATCGTCAGGCCGAAGAAGTGGAGAAGGTAAAAAAGTTTGAAGCAGGAATGATTCTGAATCCTGTAAGCGTTGACGAAGAGACAACACTTTCTTACGTCATGGATCTTAAACACCAAAAGAAAATTACGGGCGTTCTTGTCGTTGATAAAAATAAAAAATTGGTCGGTATTCTCACGAATAGAGATCTTCAATTAGAGACGAACTTTAATCAAAAAGTAAAAGACGTCATGACAAAAAAAGAAAAACTCGTGACGGCCGATCCTAAAATTTCGGTTGATGAGGCCAAAAAACTTCTTCACAAACATCGTATAGAAAAACTTCCTCTTGTCTCTGAAGATGGACTTATTCATGGTCTCATCACAGTGAAAGATATTTTAAAGACAATTACTTTTCCAAATGCCAACAAAGATTCATTTGGTCGTTTAAGAGTGGCCGCGGCGATTGGAGTTGGTGAAAGGGAATTTGAACGTGCAAAAGTTTTAGTTGAAGCGCATGTTGATGCTCTCGTTGTTGATACGGCCCATGGACACTCAAAAGGTGTCATTGAAATGGTAAAACTTCTTAAAAAAACTTTTCCAAAAGTTGATGTTGTTGCAGGTAACGTCGCCACCGCTAAGGCATGTAAAGATCTTATTGATGCTGGTGTTGATGGAGTGAAAGTCGGAATCGGTCCAGGATCGATTTGTACAACGAGAGTTGTGGCAGGTATTGGTGTTCCGCAATTCTCAGCAGTTTTAGAATGTGCCGAATTCTGTCGTAAACTTGGAATTCCGGTTATCGCTGATGGCGGGATCAAACTTTCTGGTGATGTTGTGAAAGCATTAGCTGGTGGTGCAAGTTCAGTAATGATC
>CBIHOP010000390.1:0-3218 GCA_966211385.1 uncultured Bacteriovorax sp. | reverse complement strand
ATTCAGCGTGAATGTCGGAGTTGAATCAGTATTGGGTGATGTGGCCGGAGATTGTAATGTTACCGAAGAAGGAATCGTCGGTGCTATTCCTAAATATTGATAGCTCGCCATTAAACCTGAACAAGCAGTTTCACCGATTGAGTTAATAGTTTTGGTATAAAAATTTTGGGTGCCGATTCCCAGAGTGGACGTGGTAATTGTGACAGTGGTCCCCGTTGCAACAGCACTTCCCAACTCTCCAGTACATGTTGAATTAGAATAAATTTTAACTGTCTCTCCAGAGACAACACCACCTAGGAGATAAGTTGGTGTGGAATCAAAATTAGGAGTGCTCGTAGGACTCACTAATGTCATCGATGTCGCGCGAGTTGCAACTATTGGTGCGCCACCTGGTTTGTTAAATGTGAATCCATTATTCTTCGGAGTGTTCTCACCTGCAGGTACACACCCGCCGATGATGAGCAGTGACCATAGCGATAATAATGTGATTTTCTGCTTAGAATGCATATTTCACACCCATTGTGAGATAAGTATGATTATAGCTCATCTTCGTCTTGATTCCTGTGCCACTTTCAGCACCATCAAATTTCAAACTTCTGGCCCCAAGAAATTCCAGACCTAAGAATCCCCCTACCGCCCAAGATTCTGACAGTACGTAGTCCAGACCCGCTTCAGTTAAAAAAGCGGCACCTAAGGCGTGTAAATTATAAGTGACAGAATTATCTGTCATAGAAGTGGAAGAACGGCTTAGACCCAAATAAGCGCCAATAGAAGGCTTCCAATAGGAGTCTGGTAAGAACTGAAACCGATATCCGGCGAGCAAGTTAAGAAATGAATCTTTATATTCCCAGCTGCCTGTTTCAGAGAGACCAGAATTAACATCAGTCAACGTTACATCTTCAGTTTTTGTACCTGAGAAACTTCTTAATTTAAAAGCGAAAAAGCGCACAGGTGATTGTTTAAATCCTACTGTCAAAGAAACGAGTGGACCTTCACTATAATTCCCTCTTCCCGCTTTACTCCAAACCGTTGGATTGGTCGTCGTTGAAGGGAAAGTTTCATTATAGTCGCGTGAGACTTGCGAATCATCCCCATTGCTGAACAGGCCGCCCTGAAGTTCGACGAACATCGTTTTTTCTGCATAGGATGACAGCTCATTGTTTATTTGCTCAGGTTTTGTTTCTGCAACGATAGACTGTACTTCTTCGTGCATCTCCTGATCAGCGACGCAATTTTTAGATGTCACATAAATCGTTTCATCGTTTTTAAAGGCAACCATGTGTGGATTTCGTGGAAGAGCTTTAACTTTTAAAACACGATCATAAAACAGCTCTTCATTAACTTCATTCAAACTGCCGTTCTTGTATGACTGAATAAAACAATCTTTTTTGTCTTTTTGAAAATAAACGTCATCGGCCTTCACATGGAAGGAAATCAGGAATGCAAAAATGAAGGTCAAGCGTTGGACCATTCCTCTATTATCGAGGGTGTCGCGTTCGCATTCAAGCTGGCATAAATGGTCTTATCTGATAAAAAGGCTCAATCTTTTTTTAACTTTTTTTAAGATTTCGATGATCGGTTTAGAGAGATAGAACTTCTTTCGGACTAGTGTGTACTTTAAATGGGATAATCGTTGCTTTAGATAGAAGCATTGTTTTTGAAATGCACTTAATTCATCAAACTTCTTTTTAAGTGCTTGTTGTCTCAAGAGAGTTAAGTTTCCAAGATAAATTCGAGGCTCACCCATTACAGGTTTTGCGAGTTCATCTAAAAAATCATTAAACAGTGGATGATCTTCTCTATAAACACATTGGTCTTTGAATCCTTCGGCATCCCACGTTCCCCAATCTTGAATGAGAGAGAAACTCACACTGTCGACACCCAAAGCGAGATACTTTGAAGCGAAATCGGCCATCTCTTTATAGTTCGTTTTTTGAACAATGAAGTTTACTTGTAACAAATCATAACGATACTCTTTTCTTAACTTCGCGAGATAAACCATATTGTCATTTAAAATTTTCCAATGACCGCCTCTTCTCACTTTGAGATAAGTTTCTTCAGTGGCCGCATCTATAGAAACGAAAATATGATGAATATTCGAATGGACGTTCGAAATTTTATTCCACATCGATGGTGTTAAGAGTACACCGTTCGTCTGAAAAATGAGTTTTAGTTGAGGATGTTCGTGCCCAGGAATTGATTCAATAAACTGCCTGAAGGCCGTGGAAGCAAATGGATCACCTGATCCTGTGATATTGAGTATGAGTCTATTATTACCTAATGAGTTGATATGTTTTGCAGCGATTTGATCCGTGAATTTTATTGTTTCGTTGAATTCCGGAGTACCAGGCGAATGACTTACTTTTTGCACTCGACAACTAGGACACGATAAATTGCATGACATATCGTAAACGAGCATGATGGATTCAGGGAGCTGCTCCAACTTAGTCTGTTTGTTTTCAATCGCTGTACGAACTTCCGGAGTGAGATCTTGAATTTTTTTTAAGTTGTTACTGAGAATGTCAGGACAAACATCTTTTTTACAAAAACGATAGCTGCCATCAATAATCGATTCCCTCAATTCCTGAGCGGAAGGTGAATTCCAGATCTCATCAATGCTCTGGTCATTCAAATTGCCGATTGGCTTATCAAGCCAGCTTGGACAACAAACAAAACATTTCCCTTTAAGGTGATATTCAATTGAATCAAAAGGTTTACTGCAAAACTTATTTTTGAGATTTTCCTCTTGATTCAATTGTATTGTATTATCACTCGACATATCCATAGGCCTTCAGGCGGTTCATCCCACCATCCGGATGAGTGACCACTCTAATTTGTTCAAAAGTGTTGTTCTCATTAAGTTTATATTCTTTCGTCGATCCGGCAAAGGCTTTTACATTATTTCTGTTTATTAGAGTTTTCCACTCCCCTTTCGATAAACCGTAGATTGAGACATATAGTGGATTGTTATTCACAAAATAAGTGAAATCCAGTTCTAGACGATGAATCTTGGCAGGTTTTGCAAGGGCCACAACGACTTCTTCGGAATGATCTTTTTTGCGGCTTCTCGCCGACTCCATTCCATCAAACATTGAAAGTGGTGCAAAAGGAGAAATAACCTGAATGGCCGGTCCATAATGTTCGTTTGAGGCACGAACAACAGACGCACCTAAGGCCGCACTTGCTAGATTAATCTCATCTCCTTTTTTGAAACGTTT
>CBIHOP010000389.1:0-3221 GCA_966211385.1 uncultured Bacteriovorax sp. | reverse complement strand
ACAATGAACAGGATCTTTCCAATCCATGAGAGCAAAAATATAGGGAGTGATCCTAATGTTCATCGGAGTCTTGTGTTGACCATCAAGCATGTCCTGATAAAAAGCTTCAGTACAAAGATCACCAAGTAGCGTTTTTACTTTATCTACTTTTACGACAGAATTTTTTAACTGCCACATATGATCTGAAAACTCTTCGCGAGTGACATCTTTCCACGCAGGAATTACTTTCCAAAAATCATCTGTTCTGAATTCGCGGTGTGCACCGTCCTTCAACGTTAATTTCAATTTGTCATCAAAGCTCATAAGTCCCCTGAGATTATTGGTATCTTTTTTATTTATAGAGATTGGGTAATGTTTAAACCATTATCCCTTTTTTTTGAAGATTTTTAAGAAAAAAGGTGAAATGAGCAAATCTACCAGAAGGATTACGAAATAATGGAAATACTCGTATATGTCATATTTGACCTTTGTACCCAACCAATGGGATCCGCCCACTATTCCCACCACCCATAGGATGGCCCCAGCGATCTCATAAAGGGTGAAACGGAGGTAATCCATCTTGCTCGTTCCCGCTACAAAAGGGGCAAAAGTACGAACGAAAGCGATGAACTTACAAAAGAGGATCGTCTTGCCGCCATGTTTATCATAGAAGTCATGGGCGTACTGGAGGTGCTTTTCTTCTAAAAACACCCTGCGCATGTTCCCTCTGACCCAGTCAGAGAATTTACGGCCTAAAAAATAGCTTAAATGATCACCCAAAATGGTCGCAACTAACAATTATGGGATGAGGATTTTGATGTCACTGTCGCCTTTAGCTTAAATCAATCCGAGCGTCAGAAGAAGCGAATCCCCCGGAAGAAAAAACCCAAAAAGACCAGTTTCAGCGAAAAGTATGGCCGCAAGTCCCCAGTAACCAAAAAATTGGAAGAAAGCGAGGGGATCAGTTGCGATCTTTAAAACGGGGTCTAGGAATTCCATCTGGGTTCTGATTCTAGCAAATTAAATAGTCACTACCTAGTAAAAAGTACACGCTTGGCCCGAGTGGCTAGCATCGCACCATTCGGGCGATATATGATGCTTCTACATCAATCTTTCAGTGGAAACGCGTATGCAAATCTTAAAATCAGCTCGTACTCTAGCGACTATGACTCTACTCGGGACGGTCATGTCACTCACCTTGCCTCTGTCGGCCCATGCAGAGCTGAGTACATTTTTAGATAAAGCAGAGATTAAAACTAAATTAAAAGAAGAGATCGCAGATCTCGATGTTAATTTCAAAGCAGAACTCGGGGACATCGATCTAGCAGCGGGTGTGAATCTTTCTGCTAACTATCGCTACGAAGTTGAACCATCTTACCGCGATCAATATTTTACTCGCATCGATAAATGGGATGTAAAAACAGACATCAATGTTGGCGACATTCTCTCGAATGTTTTTGAATCTCCTTTTTCTTTTTCAATTAAAAGAGAAAATAGTTTTTATTTCGTTCGTCAGTTTAAAAATAAAAAAGAGGCCCTCGCTTCACTTCCTTACACACCAAAAAAATTACCAATTAATTCAGCGGCCGCCCTTAAAAATTTATTACCTGGTGACTTCGTCAGCATGCCGGCCAATTTAACAATTGCCGTTGGTGCCGGTGCAAGTACCTCTATGGTTGCTCCTGTTGTTCTCGAAGCTCAGGCCAATGTTCATTACATTGTCTCTGGAGAGTTCACAGTCCAAGTTTTCAAAATTGATGATCGTCACGTACGTTTAAAAATCATTTCAAAAAGAGGCCACGAAGCAGGAACAACTGTTTCTGGTGGTGCTTCATTTAAATTTTTTGGATTCAGTATTGTTGACCGTCAGATTGACCGTCTCTTCGACCGCGATCTGATCCAGATTGGATTAAACGTTACTCCGGGTGCGCAGTTTATCGTCGACTACGTCTTTGACTTAAAGGATGAAAAGGCCGCTGATGCTTACAACCAGATTTTAGGATCAACTCTCAAATTTAAAGACATCGTCATTCTCAATCAGTTGAAAGATGCCCGCGACTTAAAAGACAAACTCATTTCATCATTCGAAAAAGCTGAGAAAGTTTTTGAAGCAGACAAAGAACTTGATCCGAAAGATCGTCGCGTGTCTCGAATCTTTAAAGGATTTAACAATTTTAAAGGTCACACAAACCACTTAAAACTCGCTTTATTAGTCACGAGTTTCGTAAACGATCGCGCGTATACTGAAAATAAAATTACTTATATTGATAAGAACGAAAACAACGTTGAATTTTTCTATCCGACATACTCAAAGTATATGGAAACGAAACTTGGAAAATGGTTCTTCGAGCTAAAAGACCAATCTTTCCAAAATAACTTTGGTCTTATTCCGCGCTTTAATAAAGAAGACATCAAAGCACGCAACCCGGATGTGGGTTTAACATTCGAACGTAAAGATAAAATTTTTACTCCGGTTGAACAAAGAGCTGTTCAGAAATTTATGATCAGCCAGCTTCCGCGCATGATTGCTGATGATATCAACCTTGATGAATGGAAAAGTGGCGCTGAAAAACGCGATTCACGAATTTTCTTCCAGCTGGTTCTTAAATCACAGGGTGTGCCTTACCTTAAGGCCTATTCTCGTGAAGAAATTAAGAAGCGTCTTATCCTTTATGTTTTAGAGAAGAAAAAACTGCAAGTGATCGAGAGCTCAGAAACTCCATGGCAGACATTGAGAGATTTCCTTTTCCTTTCAAAATACATCCGCAACGAACAATTGCGCGAACTCGGCGATCAAATTTATGAGGTTCTTCAAAACAAAGAACAAGACGCCGAAGTTATGGTTAAAAATATCGTGAAACTTAACGAGCATGGAATCTTCGATAAACTCGGCGTGGGTTTCCTCATTTCCCTTCTTCCAAAAGAGCAGCTTTCGGATCTCATTTATATCAAGCTTGATATGATCGCCCGTGATCTCCGCCCTATCTCTTACGAATTTGGTCGCCTTAATTACCGTGCTCTTTATAAGGAGCTGAATGAAATTCAATCTCGTCTTTCAAACCGCTCATATGACCTTCGCATGACGGCCGAAGATCAAGAGATGGAACAAAAAACGATGGAAGATGAAGATCATATGGATATCGAGACCCTGCTTGGACTGAATTAAACGCTTTAAACGCCCATTACAGCATTTCTTAATAATACAAACAACTTAAATTAATAATACTTCCTATAATATAAAT
>CBIHOP010000388.1:0-3241 GCA_966211385.1 uncultured Bacteriovorax sp. | reverse complement strand
TTGTGACATTTCCTGGCTTCCCAGATATTTCGTTATAATTGGCGCCGCGGCCTCCGTCAGCTTCTGCAAGAACTGTAGCTCCGTTTTTTAAACAACTTCCACCGCCACCGCCTCCGGCGAAGTTATAAGTGGTACTAGTTCCACCACCACCCGCGCCAGTCACTTGAACTGTAATCTTCGTTACACCAGCAGGGACAACCCAAGTGTCATCTCTTAGAAAAGTTACACTTCCACCTAATGATGGGCTACTTGATGAAAAAAATTGTGAGAAGTTTGAAGCTTCAACAGATGAAACTGATAGCAGACTCATAATGAAAAACGTTTTCACTATTTTAATCTCCATCCGTTAGCGGCATTGTAGTAAACCAACTCGAATGAAATATTTTTGTTAGCAACAGTCATGTCTTCTGAAAGGCCCATAATTTTTAAACCATTTCTTCCGACAGTTAAATTGTTTGTGTCAAATGATCCTGAAGCATCGATGACCTGAATCGTATCACCCATTGCTGCAGCTGCAGGCAACGTCATCGTCACCGCACCACCAGATGTGTTGATCATATAGCGACCATTTTTCACAGCTGTGAAATTTGAAGTTTGTTCTGTCCACGCATTTGGTGAAGCATTAACGAGTGCATTGATTTGATCTTGAACATTACTAGAGAGAGTTGAGAGATATCCTAAAATTGTTGTCGTAATTGAACTCGCCGTTAATTGTCCTGAAGCATTTGAGACAACAACTCTGCTTGCACTTCCGACGTTTACTCGAGTGGGTTCGATTGATTGGATTCCTGCGACTGACCAATCAACGAATGAAGATGAATCTAATTTTCCTGTGAGATCAGTTGCTGTTGCATAAGTGGCCCATGAAAGATTTCCACTTCCATCAGTCATGAGTGCTTGTCCGTTTGTTCCTGCAGAATTAGGCAATGTCATTGTCCATGATCCTGCAGCGGCAGCTGGTCTTACTTCAACAGAACCAGAAGTGTTTCCGTGAAAGCGTAGTGTACCAATTGTTCCGCCATTTTTTCCGAGATCGAGCATGCTATCTGGTGCTGCATTTCCAATACCGACTTTACCTGTAGGTGAAATTGTCATGCGAACATATGCACCTGTAGCAAATTGAATGGGGAATGCGGTATTAGTTCCGAAAATTGAAGCATTGGAAGTTGTTCCGTAGAACACAGTTTCTGCAGTAGAATTTTCCGATCCGATGATAGTTGTATTAATACCGTTGTTTAATTTTACAATGGCCTGGTTACCAACTGTCGTTGATTGAACTTGAAGGCGTCCATCCGGTCCACGCACATCTAGTAGATGCGTTGGTGAGGTTGTACCAATTCCCACGAAGCCAGTGTTTGCACCATTGATAAGAACTTTTCCATCAGATCCAAAACCAGCTTTCGCTCCTGCTGAAATGGATACGTTTCCACCATTGCCGTTTGTTCCTCCGGCCCCCGCCGTAATCGAAACAGCACCACCATTCCCATCAGTAGCAACTCCAGCTAAAATATTAACGGCACCACCGGCCCCAGAAGTACTCCCTCCCGCTCCGGCAGCGATGATGGCATTTCCACCCGCTCCTGTTGTAGGTGCTGGTGAACCTAACATGTAGGCGTGTGCTAGTGATCCCGGTGTTTCACAAATTCGACAATCAACACCGTCGCAAGAAGCTGAACTTGGTCCAGTTGTTGTTGGACCTAAATCTTTCCAGTCTGTCGGACATGTTGCTGCCATTAAACGTGCACTTTGTGGGATCGTTGAAGCTGAGCCAGGTGATTGACAGGCACGATAGTCAAGGTTCGCTCGTCCAGCGGCTCCTGGTCCACCACCAATTCCTAAATTCGTCCAGCCTACAGGACACATTTCCATAAGCACAATAGTGTTTGCTGGAAGTGTTGTTGCCGTCACTCCATTCTCGCAAATTTTACATGCAGTACCGTCGCAGTTAACGGCAGCTGGCCCACCGCCAGTTGCACCGTTCTCAGTAAATCCTGCTGGACAAGTTTTCATGAGAAGTTTTGCACCACCAGGAATGAGATTTCCAATTCCTGCTGAGTAACTGATACGAGTATCAACATAACTTTTATTAGTGACATCATCGCCGTTCACAGGTGTTGGAATACCATTGATCGTTCCGACTGTTAGTGATCCGCCGGTCGTTCCCACTTTTAAAGCAAGAGCATCGTAGACAGCATTTTGCGAAGGTGCGATATCAAGCACACCATCAACGATAGCATCAATGACTGAAGCGGCTTTAGCACGAGCATCTGTAAAATAAAGTTTTGTTCCTTCTGCAACTGCATCTGTATTCAATGTCGCAAAAGTTTTATCACCACGATAATAGTCAGCAGCTGTTGTTGCTGTGATTGTTGATTCTTTACCTGCAAGCGCAGTCACAAGACCATTCACTTTTGCTTGAGGAATATCACCATCAGCAAATGAAGTTCCCGATGTCGTTGGTAAATTCACCCACGATAAAATTCCATCACCATCAGTTTGTAAAACTTGATTAGCACTTCCATCTGTTGTTGGAAAAGTAAGTGAAACGTTTCCAGCAAGTGCGGGTGATTTTAACTCAACATAGTTTGCGCCATTATAGATTCTGATCTGATCTCCTAAGAGATCTGTGGTTGCGGCAAGTGTCGCTTGTTTTGCATTAATTTGAGTTTGAATCGCGCCCGTTACTCCACCAACATAACTTAATTCCGTGTTGGTTACAGCAGAAACGGCTAAATCACCTGATGCATTTGTTACGACAACTCTTTCAGCCGTTCCTGAAAAAGCTCCTGCTCCTGCATTGTCTGTGACACATGAAAAACTTGTTCCATCAGATTTTAAAACTTCTCCCGCGCCACACGTTGGAAGTGTTGCTGAGAGTTTTGCATTCAATTGTGTTTGAATACTGGAAGTCACACCTGAAACATAAGAAAGTTCAGTCGCCGTTACAGAAGAAACGACCGGTGTTCCTGAACCGTTTGTAACGATAGCTCTGTTTGATGTTCCAAGATTTATTCTTGTCGGCTCTATTGTTGGAATACCTGTTGTCGACCAATCCTCTGCTCCTGCAGGAAGATTGACCCACGAAAGAACGCCGTTGCCATCCGTTTGTAAAACTTGATTGACGTTACCATCTGTTGTTGGAAGTGTGAGCACAACATTTCCAGCTAGAGTTGGCGATTTTATTTCAACGTAGTTTGCACCATTATAAAGACGTACCTGATCACCAAGAAGATCTGTCGTT
>CBIHOP010000387.1:0-3247 GCA_966211385.1 uncultured Bacteriovorax sp. | reverse complement strand
ATACACTTCCACTGGCATAATTCTTAATATCGCAGTTCAAGCGATGCTGACTTATGATTACAAAATTAAATATGAAAAAAATTTAAAGTTTAAATCAGGAACATTAACGAAACTTATTGATGGGCAAATTAAGTTTTTACAGATGGCGTGTTCTTCGAAGACATTTAGAAATGGAATCTATCCATCTCTTTTTAATTTAATGATTTTAAATGTCGAATCGCCAATATTGGATTTAGTTGAAACCAAAATTAAATTGCAACTCTTTAAAACAGCAATTCCAAGGATAAATGAGATAGTAAAACAATCTGAGCAAGTTGGTTCTGCAAACACTTTCTCAAAAAAATGGAATTCAGCATTTCAAACGAGTTGTGCAAAAAATATTCATTTTTAGAAAAAATTTTAATGGTCTCTAAAGAACATAATTATGCACGTTTAACAAGCTGATTATAGGAATGCTTGAATAACAAAAAGGCCAGTCTTGCAACCGGCCTATAAGTTAAAGATCTTGTCCAACATCGATGCGATTCCCATCAGGATCACAAAAAACAAATTGTCTGAGACCATAATCGGCATCACGAAGTCCCTTAATAATTCGCACGTTGTTTTTTTCGAGGTGCTGATAAAGAGCGTAGGCATCGTTGATCATCAAATGCAGAACATTCCGCTCAGATCCTTTGTGTCCCTTAGCAAGCGTGAGGTGGATTTCAGCTGCATCTCGCTCCAGGATCACAAATCCCACGGGAGAGCCATTCTCAAAAACTTTCTGCATGCCGAGAATGTCTGTGTAGAACTTTACTGCTTTTTCGATGTCCGAGACAGGGACTGTGGGTGCTGTTCTTCCGAATTTGATGGGTGAGTTTGATGATTCTTGTGACATAAAAAAAGGCTCCTATAAAACGTGCCCAAAACCCTACGGTGAGGAGAAATAAGCGATTGTTTTGGCGCGGTGGCCTTAATCGTGGAAAAACTATATCAATTGATTTTTTTAATTTCAAGGTTGTGATTAAAAAATTGAATCTTTTTTTAGGACTAATATATGATGAGAATATGAACACCCCACGCGAAAAAATCTCATTAGCTTCGGCCTATTTTTTATTGCTTTTCGCAGGAACAATCGGACTTCATCAATTTTTCTTAAGAAACTGGAAGCGAGGAGTGGCCTTATTAGCAACCACAGGGCTCTCGCAAATTTGCTTTTTTGATCTATTTCATACGGGCGCAGTTCATAAATTATTAGGGGATAATTTGGTTTCGGTCTTTTTATTGGGAGGCGCTCTCATTGGAATCCCTCTTTTTATCTGGGATGCCGTCACGTTGAAATGGCAATTAAAAAAATACAATGAACGATCTGAACAGGATTGGAGCTCCAAAAAAATTAAGCGAATTTTCTTTTTAATCTCTCTTGTTTATTTCTGCATTTTTTCATTTTACTTTTTCCGTGCCGTTAAAATTGATTCGTGCCTTGATAGCGGTGGTTGTTGGGATGAAGATGCAAAAATGTGCAGGAATCACCAGGAAAGTCCTCAGCGATTTTGTAAGCAAATTCCGCAATAATCGGCCCCTAACTTGCTCATCATTCTTACATCCTTACTGTGCCAAATGCATTGGGGATATGGAGTGAGGCAATATGGAAAAGGGGAGATTAAATCGATCAATTGGTGCGGTCGCACTCTTTTTTTATGGGCTCGGTGATATTTTAGGTGCGGGAATTTACGCTTTGATCGGAAAAGTTGCTGCGGAATCTGGAACATACGCATGGCTTTCATTTGCACTTGCACTAGTGATTGCCCTTTTGACTGCCCTCAGTTATTCCGAGTTAACATCACGTCATCCTTGCAGTGGTGGAGCGTCCTATTTTGCCCAGAAAGCTTTTGATAAAAAAAATTATGCATTCGTTGTAGGTTGGTTGCTTCTTTGCGTATCGATTGTTTCCATGGCCACGCTGGCCAATGCGTTCAATGGATATATGCAAGGAATGGGTGTAACAGCTTCACCTCTTATTATCATGGCCGCATTTTTTACAATTCTCACGCTTATAAATTTACGTGGAATCAAACAATCTTCTGCGGCTAATATCATCAGCACCAGCATCGAAGTGATTGGCCTCATCATCGTTGCCGTTGCTGGCATTTATTTTCTCAATGAGAGCCCTACAGCGACTCCACCGCTAAATGCGAGTGTTTCTTCCCTATCATCGCTTGCAATTATTCAGGGAGCGGCCTTGGCGTTTTATGCCTTCATTGGATTTGAAGATCTGGCCAATGTCGCCGAAGAAGTGAAGAATCCTGAGCGAAATCTACCGATGGCGATCATTGGGTCTTTGATTGCAGCGGGACTCTTTTATGTTTTTATCGGATGGTTGAGTACTCAAGTCATGTCGACAGATTTGCTGTCAAAATCAGCCAATCCCATGACCGACATCGTAGCCCAATCTAATTTTCCATTTCCTCTAAAACTTTTTGGAGGGATCGCGCTCTTTGCTGTGGCAAATACTTGTTTGCTAAATTTTATAACGGCATCAAGACTTCTTTATGGAATGGCCGAGCAGGATTTGCTTCCGGATGCTTTTGAAAAAATCCACAAAAGTTACAAAACACCAACAGTAGCTATTCTTTCCGTGTCGCCAGTTGCGCTTATCCTGGCATCACTAGGGCATTTGAGTTTTCTCGCAGGTACAACGAGCGTTCTCATTCTGTTAGTTTTTTGTTCAACAAACATTTCGCTTATCAAAATAAAAAAGGAATCACCATTAAAGGAGGGCTTTCGTATTCCTAAAATTATTCCATGGCTCGCACTTCTAACGAATATCTTGCTCATCGCTTTTAGCGACAAACACGCATTGCTCACGGCCCTTGGTTTTCTCGTTGCTGGTGTGGTTTTGTTTTATCCTCTGCATTTTTATCGAGAAAAACAAATTGAAAGTCAGGGATGAATTTTTCCAGTCTTTATGTCTACAACAAATTTCTTTCCGCACGATTCAAAACGAACCGTCAAATCAGAGTTTTGAATCTTAAAATTTTGGTGCCAAAAAAAATGTGAAACCGTATATGAGAATTTGGTCGTATCAGAACAAAAATCCTTAATTTTGAAATTCTTAATCAATCGTTTTTTACGGTACAAAGTAAAAGCATCGTCTTCAATTGATCTGGCCCAAGGTCCATAAACCAAAAGGTGTTCGCCGTCGTTAAGCGGTTGTGCATGAAAACGCATATCTAACTTGGAATGATCAAGGGCCCATTTAAATTTC
>CBIHOP010000386.1:0-3251 GCA_966211385.1 uncultured Bacteriovorax sp. | reverse complement strand
TAAATACCACACCGTCAAAAAAGGTTTTTTTGGATTCTATGAATCCATCGATGATCAAGAAGTCTCAAAACTTCTTTTAAAAACAGCTGAAGATTCTCTTCGTGCTGAAGGTCTCGATGTGATGGAAGGCCCGATGAATCCGGGTACAAACTATGAATGTGGTTTACTCGTTGATCGCTTCGACGATGCTCCACAAGTGATGATGACCTATAATCCAGCGTTTTATGAAAAGCACATGGCGGCCAATGGTTTATCGAAAGCTATGGATCTGCTTGCTTACAATGTACCTGCTGATTTTTCTATGCCGAAGATCATCATGGACATCGCAGATCGTACGGAAAAAAAATCTAAAGTTTCTTATCGAACACTCAATCTTAAAAATTGGACGAAAGAACTCGATACCATGTTTGCTATTTACAATAGTGCATGGGAAGCGAACTGGGGCTTTGTTCCCATGACGAAAGAAGAGTTCTACCATACGGCGAAAGATCTCAAATCGATCGTTGATCCAAATCTAGTTCACTTCGCGCTTGTTGATGGCGTGGAAGCAGGATTCATTTTAACACTTCCCGATCTCAATCAAGTGTTCCGCCAGATTCCTTCAGGTGAACTTGGCCTCTCAGCGATTTATAAACTTCTTACGGCGAAAAAACGCATTAACCGTGCGCGTGTAATCACGATGGGGATCAAAAAAGAATATCGCAAAATGGGTCTTGAAACTCTTTTGTATAAACATAACCACATCGCCATTCAACAAAATCCTCGTATCAAAAATATCGAGATGAGCTGGATTCTTGAAAACAATCTTGAAATGAATAAACCACTTATTCGCATGAGTGGAGAAGCTTATAAGCGTTATCGTCTTTATCAAAAGGCGATTATATGAAAGTTCTCATCACGGGAGCTTCAGGTTTTGTTGGCACTCATCTTTGCAAACAACTTTTAAATGATGGTCATGAGGTTTTTGCTCTTGTGCGAACTCCTTCTAAGTTTTCCGATGTAGCGGCTCATCCCAAACTCACCGTGGTTCAAGGAGATCTTGATCAGGAGTTTTCCTGGCTTTCGCTCTTGCCTTCTGATTTAGATTCAGTCGTTCACACAGCGGGCATTGTTCACTCGTATAATACAGATCATTTCTTTCACACAAATGCTGTCGGCACTCTCAAACTCACAGATGCCTTAAAAGCAAAATACAGTTCACTTCATTTCGTCTTGATCTCCTCGCTGGCGGCCGCAGGTCCGAGCATGGGCCCCATGAAAAGAAATGAGGATGATCTCGATGCTCCAGTGAGTATCTATGGACGTTCGAAGAAAAAAGCGGAAGAACATTTAAAGGAAAGTGCACCGGCAGAATGGAAGATTTCCATTATACGCCCTCCTATGATCATCGGTCCCCGCGACTCAGCGGTTCTCGATATTTTTAAAATGGTAAAAGGAAAAGCGATTATTCTTCCTGGAAGAGGCTCACTCATGAAAATGTATAGTTTTGTGTGTGTGTTTGATTTGATCGAGACAATTGTGAAAATCCTCGAACAGAAAAAAGATGGAATGTTCTACAGCGCTCACCCGCAAACTGTTTCTTTCAGTGAGCTTATTCTCGAAATCAAAAAGCAGTTAGGAGTTCCTTTTATCTATCACCTTCCTATGCCGCTCTTTTTGATTAAAGCTCTCGCTCAAGTTTTAAATTTCATCTACAAAGTTTTTCCTCATCAGCTTAGACTTACACCGGATAAAGTTTTTGAATTAGCAGCGACAAATTGGACATGCGCCGGAGATAAAGCGACAGCGGAACTAGGCCAGAACTATGAGTTCGGTCTGGAAAAAACGATCGCTGTTACCTTGGAAGATTATCGAAAGAGAAAATGGATTTAATAAGTCCAGGTTAGTCGCGGTCCTACAACTCCATTATAAGACGTCACACCAACAGCAGCTTCGTGTTCAAAAAGTTTTTTGTAAAGCGGATGATTGTTTTGATAGTTCCCCACTTTTCGTACCCCTTCAGAAGCAAATATCGATAAGAAAAATCCACCGACAACATCTGAGAGATAATGTTTTTCATCGCGCACTCGTTGAATGGATGTTGCTAAAAATATCGCCGAGGGAATGATTGCTGGAAGTGGTCCGTAAAATTGAAGTGTCTTAAGTGCTAGAACGGCATAAGGAATCACGTGACCAGAAGGGAAAGATGAATCCCCTCGAAAATCAGTTTCCCACTTTGAAAGATTGGCAGTGTTGGGTCTTTCATGAATTTGAATATAGCTGAGTGCCGCTGATTCAATGAATGCAAGATACATGGCCCCGAAATATTCTTTGGCAAATTGCACGGCCTTATCATCGTCTGTTTTCACACCATAAGAAAAAAAGGCAATGGGAATGACGGGAAAACCAAGGGCCGGTGAAATATCACTGGAGATCTGCATGTACTTGGGAATTTTTTTTGTACGAGCATGAGCAGTGATGCGTTTATCTTCTTCAAAGGACCACCATAAACTTGGAATGGCAGCAGCAGCAACGTAGATGTTGTTTTTTTCTTTGAACTGTTCAACCGCTCCTTTTCCTAAATATGAAAATCCGTCTTGAAAACCTTCCCAATATTTGGCCGCTGTTAATTCTCCAGCAAAAGTTTTTGAAAAGAAAAATGAACAAAGCAGAAGAACGAGCAAGCGTTGCATACTAGTGATGATCCTTAGGTCCTGTGACCGTTTTAAAAATATAATCCCATAGTGGTGAACTTACACCGTACTTACTCATTTCACCTGAATAGTGGTGTTGCAAATGATACTTGCGAAGATACTTTCCAACTTTCGAAGTCATGGCGAAATGGTGAGTAGCATAGTGAATGTAGTCGTAACAAAGGTAACCAACTAAAAATGCTCCCATGATACTGTCGAGATATCTTAGAGGGAAAATGAGAGAAAATAGCGACCAGAGAAGAGCAACGATTAAAATCGCAGGCACTGGAGGCATGACAAGTCTTGTTGGGTCTTGAGGATCATCGTGGTGCAGACCATGAAAGAGAAATACAAAGTATTTTCCAGCTGCACTCTTTGCGTTCCAGTGGAACACAAAACGATGCAAAGTATATTCAGTGAAAGTCCAGAGTACTAATCCAAAAAGCGCGCTCAAGAGAACTTCGTTCAATGACAAAGCTTGTACAGTGAAAGCGCGGTAAAAAAACCATACGACTACTGGAGACCAAAGCAGCAGAGGAATAATAGGATGCACATGTGTGAATGATTCGAGAATCGGAT
>CBIHOP010000385.1:0-3256 GCA_966211385.1 uncultured Bacteriovorax sp. | reverse complement strand
TTCAATGTTAATGTCAAACATTAATCGACTGATTCGAAAAACTTGGTGTACGACAAAAGATCCAATCATGATTAAAAAACATCTCGAAATTTATGTCTGTTACCACAATCAGCACTATTTAAAATAAAAAAAAGGTCATGACTTAAATCATGACCTTTCTCTTTTTACACCACTGTAGTAGGGCAGTTTAAAAAGTATAACCAAGAGTTATTCCTACAAAATCAAAGCTGAATTTTTTATCCACATCAATTGATGGAGGAACAATCGTTCCAGGATAAACTTCTTCATCTATTTTAGCGACCGAGTGATTTACACCGAGCCAATCAATCCCAAGCATGAAATTTTCCCATTGCCATTCATTGCCGATACGCAATCCTAGTCCCGCATCTCGATATTTATACGTGACCGTTGTTTGATGAGACGTTCTTCGATAGTAAACTGAAGGTTGATAATAAAAGCTATTACCCACAAATTTTTTATAACCAAGCTTTAAGGCCATGAGACCTTTCCTTCCATCATCACCGGTATAATCATGACGTTCACTGTATCTCAGAGTTGCGACAGCATTTTGTTTGAGAAAAACTCCGACAGTGTAACTAAAAATGGGAATGGCGAACTCAATTCCAGGGCCGAGTGAAAATTGAACACTACGGTTCCTACGATTTTCCATGCTGGTTCCTTCTTCAAAAGGAACCTCTTCATGTTCATTATTTTTTTTAACGTCAGTCACAGTTGCATCTTGAGCTAGAAGGTTCAAAGGTAGTAACAATAGCAGTAAAAAATTTTTCATCATTCACCTCTTTTCTTAATGCTATATAAATGTGAGTGGCCAGATCAATGCCGTACGCTTTCAAAATATTGGACTTTTTTAATTAGCAAAAAAACCTGAGGCATTGAGGTTGCATTTATACATTTGCATAAATGACACAAACATTGAGGTGCGTGTGGAAAAAAAGTTTATCGAGAGCAGGAAACAGACGGAAGAACTATGCCGTCCGCTGGAAATTGAAGATTATGTTGTTCAACCCCATGCAGATATAAGTCCGCCGAAGTGGCATTTAGGGCATACAACATGGTTTCTGGAAGAATTGATTCTCAATAAATTTACTGATGACTATCAATTCTATAATCCTGCGCTTAGAAAAATTTATAATTCTTATTATAAAGGATTAGGGGAACATTGGGTGCAGGGCAAGCGTGGTGAGCTTTCACGTCCTACAGTTAAAGAAGTTTATGCTTATCGTGCCCACATTGATGAAAAAATTCATGATCTTTTACAACGTAAAAAAAATGATCATCAGTTACTGAGAATAGTTGAAGTCGCCATCAATCATGAAGAACAACATCAAGAATTGTTGATGATGGATATAAAAAACATACTCGCAACTAATCCTCTCAATGTAGCCTACTCAGATAGAAAGAAAAGTGCTCATCACCAAAAAGACAAGAGCTGGTATTCATTTAATGAAGGTCTTTACGAGATTGGATTTAAGGGAGACCAATTTTCCTACGATATAGAAAATCCCCGGCATAGAAAATTTCTCCATGCCTTTAAGATTTCATCTGCGCTTGTCACTAACAGAGACTACTTAGAGTTTATAAACGACGGTGGTTATCGAAATCCCAAATTATGGCTAAGCAAGGGACTTGATTGGGTAAACGAAGAAAAGATTAAGTCACCTCTATATTGGTCTTTCGAAAATAACAAGTGGTTTGAATTCACTCTAAGTGGAAAACATGAATTAGACCTCGATGCCCCAGTCATGCACGTGAGTTATTATGAAGCCGATGCTTATGCTCGCTGGAAAGGAAAACGACTACCAACAGAAGAAGAATTCGAAGTAGCTCAGCTGGGAAAACAAGAGTTGTGGTGCTGGACCAAGAGTCCATTTTCTCCATATCCCGGATATCGTCCGTTTAGTGGAGAGATCGCTGAGTACAATGGAAAATTCATGTGCAACCAATATGTGATGAAAGGCGGTTGTTTCGCCACTCCTGAAGGGCATTATCGGCCTTCGTATAGAAATTTTTATGAACCTCATCAACGTTGGATGTTTTCAGGAATACTTTTAGCGGAGGACCGACTATGAAAATGATAAATTTGGGTTTTAATCATAAAACAAATATAGGTGATGAGAAGACGACATTTGCGGAGGATGTACGCAAAGGTTTAAGTTCTTCTCCCAAAAAAATTTCTTCTAAATACTTTTATGATGATGAGGGAAGCCGGATTTTCCAGCAAATCACAAAGCTTGACGAGTACTATCTTACGCGCAGTGAGTTTGAGATCATTGAAACTCATAAAGATCAAATTCCAGATGTCCTGGGAGAAACAGAAATTGATATTGTGGAATTGGGAGTGGGAGATGGTCATAAAACGAAAATGCTTATTGAAGGATTTTTAAAGAAAAATATTAAGGTGAGATTTTATCCGATAGACATCTCTGTCGAAGCACTTGAACTCCTAAAGAAAAATGTTGAAGAGTTTAAAGATTTAGAGATTGAAGCTGTCGCCGCCGAATATCTTGAAGGCCTTAAATATGTTCGGGCACAATCTAACCGAAGACAAATAGTTCTTTTTTTAGGATCCAATATTGGAAACTTCGATAGAAGTGAAGAAAAAGATTTTATCAGCGACCTGAGATCGCAGATGAAACAAGATGATTACTTGTTCATCGGATTTGATTTGAAAAAAGACATCCAGGTGCTGACGAAAGCTTACAGTGATAGTGAAGGAGTCACTGCTCACTTCAATCTTAATTTACTTAAGAGAATGAATGAAGAATTAGGTGGAAATTTTAATCTGAACAATTTTCGTCATTATGCTCAATACAATGCGCTTTTGGGAGCAATGGAGAGCTACCTCATATCCACAGTGGACCAAAAAGTAACGCTCAATAAACTTGGTGAAACATTTTCATTTGAAGCCTTTGAACCTATTCATATGGAATATTCTTTTAAATTTTCTGAAAAAGATATTCAACAACTATCAAAAGAAACTGGTTTCACCCAAGTTAAAAATTTTACAGATCGGAATCACTACTACGTTGATTCACTTTGGCAGAAGCAGTAATCTACTTCGCGCATAAGCTTGGTTTGAGTGCCGCTTCAGGTTCAATTCTCGCCCGAGTCCCGTACATCGAGGCAACGTGATTAAGGACTTCACGGGAACCGTTGCTTCCAACGGGATTCAAAGTCGCTCCGTCGCGAAAGGTTGGTGTATATCCAACGCCGAAAATTTTTGCTTTTGAATTTT
>CBIHOP010000384.1:0-3257 GCA_966211385.1 uncultured Bacteriovorax sp. | reverse complement strand
GCGAGAGAAGCTTCCTTGAGTTCGAGAGGATTTTCATTGAACGTCACTTCCGTGCAGTCGAAATATAAATGCTCGCGCGATTTGGCATCTTCATGTTTGAAAAGAAAACTCACACCAGTCATTACGAAATGCGTGCGATCTGAAAGTTCAGAAAGAATTTGGCGGGCTTCATTTCGATCTTTAGGTTTGTTATAAATTTTTCCATCGAGCACGACGATTGTATCGCTTGCAACGATGAACGGATTCTCTATATCAGAACATTTTGTTTTCACCGCTTGGGCCTTTTGTGAAGCCAGATCCTGGGCGATTTGCGCGGGGTCTGTTTGATTCGAAACTTCATCAAGATCGGCCGTGCGTATGGTGAAAGGAATTTTCAACCATGAAAGCAATTCTTTTCGACGTGGACTTTGAGAACCGAGAACGAGATTGTACTTAGCGGATGCCATGCATTTTTTTCCAAAGATATTTTTTTGTAGAATTCAATTCTTCTTTAAACGGATCATACTCTTTTATAGTTGAATCGTCTTCATAAGAATAATAAGCGTTCAATGCCTTGATGAAAAAATGCCGTCCATATTCCATGATCTGCCCTTTGGCCCCATCAGTGTCACCGCGTTTTTCGAGTCGTTGCCGGAAATTTGCACTGGTAAGAAGATTCGAAGTTTCTATTCTTCTGAAATACTCCGTGAGAAATGCAAGTCTTGCTTCTTCCTCTGCTTTCGTCCAGAGACGATAACCATGATCACGGGCCAGCACGAGAGGATCTAATTTCTCCTCAAAAATAAATGGCGAATATTCACGAAGGAAAATTTCACGGCCAACTAAAATACTTGGTATGCGTTTGGTGATGAACTCTCCCATCGTTAACCAATTTGTATCTTCTTGCAGCCCCAACACTCTTCCCTTTTCATCAACACTCATCCACGTATCGTCGCTGATAACTTTTAATTCTTTATTTTCAAACCCACGCATCTGAATTTGAAGTTCATTTTCAGTGGACTCTTTCAAGCCTAAAAATTTTGAAGAGCGGCTTTTAATAAAAGACTTTCCGCCAATGAGAACGACGACTTCAACTTGCGGAGATGGACCCATGATGGTCGCATTCGGAAGAACGAGAAAGGCATATGTTTTTTTCCCCTTCGTCATTTTGTTATTCTTTTCAATTTCACTATTGAGAAGTTTGTAATGTTCAAGATGCGTCTTTCTCTCTTCAACAAGCTCGAGAAGATCGCTTTCTATATACGGTTTTTTATCGGTGACAGGCATGGCCTCATAGGTATTAAGCGGGAAAAAAAGGACATCTGTTTCACGAATATTTACTTCTTCAAACGCCGATTCGCTTCGAGAAAGCCACAGAATATTTCCTGCATTCAAGCGAGCATTGATCAGATTTCTTTCCACACCTAAATTGATTTCATTAAAAGTGATCGATGAATGCGGGGCCATGCGAACCATGGTTCCATCAAGCAGAAAAATCCAGGCGTAACTCTCGCCTATCGTTTGAAATTCATCACCTTCATAAATACTGGTGCGATGAGAGGCGTTGAAGAAACTTTCACCACGATCGACCCGACAAACACCGACACATTCAAAGACATTTCCCACTTTTTCGCGCAAATTACGCTCTGTGAGAATCTTCTGCCAATCTGGATACAGGTCTTTTAAATCTGACTGTTGCTTCCATTCTGTGAATGAAAGTGTCTTCTCCACTGGGAGATTCCCCCAAGTAGTGAGTCCCTTTTTCTGGTTTTTAAACTCCTGCGCCATGACCGACGTCACGAATGACCACAAGAGGATTACAAGTACTGTTCTCATGTCTTTTTTTTCGGCACTTTCCCTCGGGAAGTGTAGGTTCGCACTGTTCAGATGCGCCCGAAGATGATAAAATTTGCCTCTGAAATCCCTCTACCGGACCTCCAAGGAGCCACTCTCAATGTCACTGGAAAATACCGAAGTAAATGAATCAGACTCTAGCTCGTTTTCTTTTGTGAAGTCTGAACACAAGATTATCGATTTCTGGAAACAAAATCAGATTTTCAAGAAGTCACTTGAACAAACAAAAAAAGGGCTGCCTTATATTTTTTATGATGGACCTCCATTTGCGACAGGTCTTCCTCACCATGGTCACCTTTTAGCATCAACGCTAAAAGATATTGTTCCTCGCTACTTCACGATGAAAGGCCGTTATGTTGAACGTCGATTCGGATGGGACTGTCATGGTCTTCCGATTGAAAACGAAATCGATAAAAAATTAGGAATGTCTGCTCAGGACGCTGTTAAGCAACTTGGAGTAAAAGGCTACAACGACGAATGCCGTGCCATCGTTCAACGTTACACGAGCGAATGGGAACGCACGATCACGCGAATCGGTCGTTGGGTTGATTTCGAAAACGATTACAAAACGATGGATCCAGAATTCATGGAGTCTGTTTGGTGGGTTATCAGTGAACTTTGGAAAAAAGATTTAATCTATCAAGGAACGAAAGTTGTTCCTTTCTCAACTGCATTGGGAACTGTTCTTTCAAACTTCGAAGCGACTTCGAATTATCAAGACGTACAAGATCCTGCTGTGACAGTTCTCTTCAAAGTTAAAGACCAAGATTTTTACATCGCAGCCTGGACGACAACGCCTTGGACACTTCCTTCCAACCTCGCTCTTTGCGTGGGGCCGGAAATCGAATACGTAAAAATTCACGACAAAGATAAAGACATCAAGTTCATTATCGCTAAAGACAGAGTTGAAGCTTATTCGAAAAAAAGAAATCTTGAAGTTCTGGAGAGCATGACGGGTGCTCAGTTAAAGGGCCTTCGTTATGAGCCGCTTTTCCCTTACTTCAAAAAAGATGCTGATCTTGGTGCGTTTGTTGTTCTCAACGACAACTACGTTACAACGACAGATGGTACAGGTATCGTTCACACGGCACCTGCATTCGGTGAAGACGATAATAGAATTATGAAAGAAGCTGGTATTTCAGCTCTTGAATGCCCGGTTGATGATGCTGGGAAATTCACGGCAGAAGTAACAGACTTCAAAGGCATGCATGTTAAAGCGGCCGACAAAGAAATTATCAAAAAACTAAAAGACGAAGGAAAACTCTACGATCAAGGTGTTCTTGTTCACAGTTATCCATTCTGTCCACGCACGAATACTCCGCTCATCTACAGAGCTATTCCATCTTGGTATGTGAGTGTTGAAAAAATTAAAGATCAACTACTGAAATCAAATGAGCAGATCAACTGGACTCCTTCGCACATCA
>CBIHOP010000383.1:0-3263 GCA_966211385.1 uncultured Bacteriovorax sp. | reverse complement strand
TGAGACTTGCGAGACAGTTGTATTAAGAGCTTTGGCCATCAAAGGAAATGCAGAAAGATACATATCAATTGAAAAAGGTGAAAGCGCTGTCAAACACCCTAAGATAAAAATGAGGAGTGATTGTTTATTTTTTGAATTTTCCATGAAGGCCATTTTACTTTTATCGGTAGGGATAGGCCATCAAATCTTGAATGAGATATTTTTGTTTGAGGGCCGCTAGTTGTCCTCTACTTCGCAGGAGATAATCGCTGAAGTCATGAATGATGGCCCGATGAAAACGAGTCGATAATGTAGAATCCAGTTCTAAGTATGGCAAATGGCGAGCGAATATAAGTGTGCCTTCTAAATCAGATTCTCTTAAAAGTGCTTCTGCTACACTCACATTTATAAAAGCGGCATCAATAACTCCATCTGAAACATTTTTTATGAGATAGTGAGCATTCTCATATTCACGATGTTGGATAAGCTTGCGCTTTATCCGATCAACATAAGGCCAGGGTGTGTACCCCTTTATGGTTCCGATCGAACGGATAGTATCAATAGAGGTACCAGCTCGAGCTGAGGTCACCATCAATCCTTCTATAAAAGTCACTACATCTACTGAATAAAAAATATTATCTTTAAAGTTGCCGCCTACAAGCCAGGCCGGATTATCCGGATAACGAAAATCTATTTTTCCTTCCCAAAGGGCCTTCGTTAATTCACTCAGAGGATACTCTACATATTTAAAAGTATGGCCTTTCTGACTTCCATAGGAATCCATAACTTCTTTGAAGAAACTCAACTTCATTTCTTTATTCTCCATTTGGAAAAAAGGAAAATAATTTATCTTCTCAATTCCAATTGTAAATTGTTCTGCTTTTGACGAACTGCTAATTGAAAGGAAGGTGATAAAAAATATGAGAAAGATAAGTGTTTTCATCATTGTTCCATAATGTGTAAGCGCGAACAGTCTTTTCAATAGACCGAGCATTAAAGAAAATAAGTCATGCAGAAGTTCTTCAATTTAATCCTCGCTGCTATTGTCATTATTGCTGTCATCCTTTCTGAACAGATCATTGTTCTTGCAAAGGACAATCAAAAAAATAAAGTCGATATTGCTGAGCTTAATCATATCCGCTACGGACTATTCAGTGTTGACACCTGGAAAGGACAAATTACTGAAATTGTCATTGAGGAAATCGACAAACTTGATCTAACGACCAACCAGCAAAAACAACTTAAACCTGCGATTGAATCACAACTCAATGTACTCATCGATAAAGTTTACGAACGTGTGAAAGAAAGTAATAAGGGTTCGCTTAAAGGGTGGGCAAAACAAAGATTAATAAATACGTTTGTAAGTTTGGACAATGTAAAAAAAGGTATTCCTGGTTATGCTGATGCCATCATTCTTGAAATGAAAAAACCGAAGCTAAAGGGCAAAGTTAAAAAAATATTAAAAGATAAAATCGTTTATTATCTAAAGCATTCCTACGATACCCAGGATCTATCAAAGATAAACGCTATTCTTGCAAAAACGAATTCCAAAAATGTAGATGAAGCACGCATTAAACTCGCATTGAAAATATCATCAAATTATGACCGTGTTGCACTTTTTTCTCTGATACTGTTCACACTAACCTTTCTTCCATTTTTTTATCTGTTCATGCGCAAAAAACCTCTCAGTCGATTTGAATTTAGCTGTCTTGTCGTTTATCTCTTAACTCTTCTCTCGACAGGCGTACTTACTCCAATGATTGATTTGGAGGCGCGCATTTCCAAAATGTCATTTGTCTTAATGAATAATCCCGTGCAATTTGAAGATCAAGTTCTGTTCTTCCAGAGTAAAAGTATCATTGATGTTTTTATGTTGATGATCAAACATAAAGATTTTGAAATGAATGTGGTTGGTGTGCTCTTGGTTATCTTTAGTATTATTTTTCCACTCAGCAAACTAACATCATCAATTCTCTACTACCTCAATGAAAAATTGCGAAAAAATAAGTACGTCAAATTTTTCGTTTTAAAATCTGGTAAATGGTCTATGGCCGATGTCATGGTTATCGCCATTTTCATGGCCTACATAGGTTTTAATGGAGTCATCAATTCACAGCTCGCCAGCTTAAGAACAGCAACTCCAGAACTAACCATCATGACCACGAATGGAACATCTCTACAACCGGGGTATTACCTCTTTCTGACTTATGCACTTCTGTCGCTTTATCTCACTAGCCTCATTAAGAGAAAAAACACTTAGTGAGCTAAATAACGAAGAATCGCTTCACGTTCCGCTTGTATCTCCTTAGATGTTCTAAAACCCAAAGGTCGGAGAAGACTCACTGGCGGACACCAGCCAATCATTGAGTGTAGAAAAAACAAAGGTGATTGAATGAGTGGTCCCAAAAGCCATTGACGATTTTTCTTCGCTTTAATCAGTTGTGCAAAAACTGTCGTTGAAAATAAAACCATGAGCGCTCGATCAATATCCCATTCACGATCAAGTTGCTCCAATCTCTTCCACGCGGCATCAGCGCCCATGCGTTCAATGGTAAGAACTCGTTCACGAGTCTTTCGATCAAGACGCTCATTAATTGAATGAGGAGTCATATTGCGAGTGCGATCATTGGGGATTATCGGTGATTCAAAGTTCATAAAAAAACCTCCACATTTTTGATTGCAATATTTGGGTCTATTTCTACCGCATCTGATGCGTTTACTTAATTGGTCTCGTTATTGAATGTATTTATACAGGACATAAAAACATTTACCATGGAGGCTCTATGGCCAATCTTACGAATAATAAGGAAGGATTTGTACGCAAGACGGGTGATGCCGTTGAACGAGCTGGTGAAAAAATAGCTGATGCTGGCGCAGAAAACTTGGGTAGAAAAGTATATGATGCTGGCGATAAAATTGAACATAGCCAGGATAAATCTGTTCCCAATAAAACTTATACAAAATAAAAAAGGCCACGAAAGTGGCCTATAATATTTTTTCGAATTCTTTAAATCTAATTGGCCCCTTTTTGGTGATACCGAACACTGGATCTGTAGGGAATGGCTCAAATTTTCCTGTGAACTTAAATCCTCGTCTTTCGTAAAAGGCAATAAGTTCTTCTCGACCTTCAATTACTGTCATCTTAATACGTTTAATATTTTTGGTTTTGGCCAGAGTTTCAGCATGAGAAAGTAGTGCTTTGCCTAAGCCTTGTGTTTGAATTTTTGGTTTAACGGTGAGCATACCCAGGTAGAAAGTATCGCTTTGTTCTTCAAGATAGACAC
>CBIHOP010000382.1:0-3265 GCA_966211385.1 uncultured Bacteriovorax sp. | reverse complement strand
CAACAATATCTTCTCGTTTCATCCAATCGTTTTTTAATTGATCAATTTTAACAAGCAGAGGTCCTGGATAGAGATCAAGAATTTTAATCCAATGTCCTTCTTTATCCACGCGTGCTCGGGAATTTGCGAGACCTTTGATGAGCCCGTTTTCCAGTCTTGTTTTTTCAATAAGAGATACGATCTGTTCTTTGCAACTTCCACAGGCCGAAGTCGCTCTCGTCGTCATGATTAAATCTTTCAGATCAAAAGTCGAACTCGCCAGTACTTCTTTGACGATCTCTCTTTTTGTGACACCAAAACAAAGACAGAGATAATCTTTTTCCTGCTTATATGTTCTATTTTCTCCCAGATATTGGAGAATGGCCTCTTTCATGAGGGTGAGTGAAAGTGAAGCTATAGGACGTTGAAAATTTTCGGTTAAATGTTCGTGGGAAAGAGAGTTGCGGGAAAGAAATTTGAGATCAGTGATCTTTTTTCCCAACACAATTTTTTTGAGTTCCTCAAATTCATCGTGATGAGATTTGGCCTTAGGCCCTTCGTAAAAAAAATCTTTGATCGTATCGTCTTTGGGAGAAATATCCAAAAAGAGAGTCAATCGATCTTGATACGATGCCTGCGCATTGAAAATCATTAGGGAGTTTCATCAGAACGAAGAGTGAGGATTTCATGGCCGTCTGGTGTCACGAGAATCGTGTGCTCGAACTGCGCCGACCACTTTTTATCACGAGTGACAACAGTCCATCCGTCCTTTAAAACTTTTCCTTCTTTTCTGCCTAAGTTGATCATGGGTTCAATCGTAAAAGTCATTCCTGGCTTCATTTCTGGGCCTGTGCCTTTTTTTCCAACGTGAACGACTTGAGGAGCTTCGTGGAAATCACGGCCAATACCATGACCACAATAATCTTCAACAACTGAATAACCGTAAGAGTGAGCAATTTCCTGAATAACAGCGCCGATATCACCAATGCGTCCGCCTGGGCGAACTGTTTTGATTCCTTCGCGCGTACAAAGATATGTGACTTCAACAAGTTTTTTTACTTCATCAGAAACATTTCCTACGAGGTATGTTTTATTTGTATCACCGTGGAACTTATTTAAATAAGTCGTAACGTCGACATTTAAAATATCTCCGTCTTTGATAATTTCATCTTCGCGAGGAATTCCGTGACAGATAACTTCGTTAAGAGAAGTACAAACTGATTTAGGAAATCCGTTATAGTTTAAGCAAGAAGGATAAGCGCCGTTTTTGATGATGAAGTCGTGGCAAAGTTGATTGATATAGTCCGTGCTCACGCCAGGAACGATGAAGGGTTCGATATATTCAAGAGTCTTCGCTGCGAGTTTCCCCGTCGCTCTCATAAGTTCAATTTCTCTAGTTGATTTTATTGTAATCATTTCAGTTCCAGTTAGAATTAATTAAGAACGCCCTTTAGATAATCGTGAAGATATTTCATTATCCCTTTTTACGCCTTGAGTCAAGTTCGGGAAAATGTTACAAATACGTCGTCACATCAGCGGAGATAGAGATGAGAGTTCTCGCCCTATTTATACTAACAATGTCCATGCTTTACAATACTAAAGTAGTGGCCGCTACCCATGACTCTATCACGTCACTCTTTCAAGGGGCAGAGATGCAACTTGATCGAATTGAATTCAATAAAACTCGTCCCCTTCGCGATATCAACGGTAACTTGAAGGCCTTTAAGGCACTCACTGAGCTCTTTAATGAACTTCGAGGGTTTGATAATGAGATGGCCCGTGATCTCCTTAAAAAGATCGAAAAGAAAGATACATTGACCGGTGATGAGCTCTATAAAATCAAAAAGTCTTTTGATCTGCTGGTGAAATTCAACTTAAAATTCATTGAAGTCATAGAGCTTTATGAATACCGCAAAGTTGTCATGGCCGACACCTATGCACGTCTGGATCAGAAAAATCCAATGGTTCGCGCCCATATCATATACCTCACTTCTGCTCTCATGATGCTTGATCATATCCGCGAAATTCATGGAATCTTCTATGCCCAAGACGGCAGTTTAAGACGAATCATTAAGAACACGCTTGATGATCAGAAGAAACAAACGTTAAAGGCCATCAACGAACAAATTGAAACTGTTTCCGGAATTGTGGAAGATAAAAAATTTCTCCAAAATGTCATTCTGGTTCGTAAAATAGAAACAGAGTTAAAAGAATTATTTAAAGCTGAACCAGATTCACTATTCATGCTTCAGCATTTTATGGAGAGCGAAAGCTCTCAGGCCATTGCTCAAAACGTAACATCGTTTAAGCTAGAAAACTTTCAGCTTGCTGACTCCATCATTATCTTTTTCAACCAACTTACGAACACGTTGAGTGAGGTTTTCGGAAATATTGCCGGATCTATTCATTGGAGAAAAGGTTATCTTTTCAACTCTCCTGATGCCAAGGAACTTCTTCTTTCTGATTTACGTCCTATGGATCTTTTGCTCGAGAAAAGTCCATTTGTTTTAACAGATAAGTTTATTCCAGGACATTTCGGTCACGTGGCCATTTACTTAGGAACGCGCGAGCAGTTGGAAAAAATTGGAATGTGGGATCACCCGGATCTTATTGAATATCACGATGAAATTGAATCGGGAAAAGTTATTCTAGAGGCCATTCGTTCGGGCGTTCGTCTCTCAACAATTGATTCTTTTATGAACATTGATGAAGTGACAGTTGTACGCAAAGAAGATGCGCTTTCAACTCCTGGATTAGTTTACGAGCAAATTAAACGTGGTATTGATCAGATCGGTAAGGCCTATGATTTTAACTTCGACATCAGCACACTCGATAAAATTGTTTGTTCTGAGTTGATCTATATTGTTTACGGCAATGTTCACTGGCCGACTCGCTACCGTCTAGGTCGTGCGACCATCACGCCGGATGATTTAGCGGAAGTTCTTTTCTATAAAAACTCACGTTTCAAAGTGAAGAATTACCTACTCTCCACTAAGCGTCATCGCATTGAAGTTTCAAACACACAAACACTCGCTGGCAATTTTGACTACGAGTTAAGATTTGAGGACGGATCTCCAATGAATGATGAGCGCGATCCAAGGAATAGTTACTGGAAAAAAGAGACGAAATGCTATAATGTATCGGCAATTCCAGTGTTAAGAAACAGCGATGCCGATGAGCAGTTGCCGAAAACTGAGAAAGTTTGCCGTACAACCTACAAAGAATTTTATTATGAAGAATGGGGCCTCTAAATTAAAAGTATTCCGCACGAGCACGTCCCCTTATT
>CBIHOP010000381.1:0-3281 GCA_966211385.1 uncultured Bacteriovorax sp. | reverse complement strand
CTCTTCCATCTCCCTCTGGGCCCAGGGAAAAAAGCAAGCGATTCCAGGATGTGTTTTTAATTTTAAGGACTATCAATCACCACTTGATAAACAAGTTAAAAATTTTAAGAGTCTCACTCCTGCCGTGAAAGATATGTCTCGCAATCTGCTTACACAAACAGCAGTTTTAAAATCAGGAGAGGAATTACAATTTTCTTCGGGCGGATGTGCTCATCACTCTTTCACATACACTTATACGGGTGTGAAAGTTGGCGGAAGTGATTTTCAACGAGCGATCGCTCTTCTGGAAAAAACACCTGACAATGAGGGAAATGCCAAACTCTTAATCGGTGCTCTTCAGGATGCTCAAAGAAAAGAGACGCCTAAAAAAGCGACCAACACTTATGATCTTCCGTGCGGAGACGCCACTTGCATTCTCGACGTCTCTCAGAAGAATCGTGTGCAAATCACTTATGATTTCGCTCTTTAATTTTTGATTTGATAAAGCCCATTTGTATTGCGAGCAAGATCGTCTTCAGTCATCCACGCTTTACCTGGTTCTGTCTCTGGGAATCTTAGTTTAGCATAATTCCAGTCACCCCAGGAATTTTGAATAAGGTACTTCATTTTCCCCGCTTCACATTTGTAGCCTACCATCGAGACGGCGTGAAATCCGTGCAGTGAATCCGAGCATTGTTTTGTTTTATTGTAAAAAGCGTTTGGCGTCTCTTTATCATAAAACTGCGTACACATTGACATTCCCACAGCTCCGCCGCGAGCGAGTTCATCTTTTGCAATATTGCGCATTTTTGTTTTTGTTTCTCTTAAAAAACTTTCATCAGTATCACCTGACTGGTAAGTGAAAAAAGTTCCTTCACATTTAAGATTTGCAGGCAGCCTCAATTTCTTTTGATCCGGACAGTCTGGTCCCAGCATCTTCATCATCGCTTGTTCATAATTCATCTCTGGCAGATCCATCAAAAATGAATAAAGAGAATCCATATTTTTCAAGTTGCTGCGATCGAGTGTCGTTACAAGTTGTTTGATATTGTCAGCATGATTGACGTATTTCGAAAGGCACGTGTCGTTTTGAAAATCGCGCTTCAAACCATTTTCATTAGTAAAATATTCAAACTGCGCTTTTTTGGCACACTCTTCAATATTCTTTTTGATGTAGCGGTCTTCATCAATAATAAAATTAAATTTCGCTTCTCCACCAAATCCACCAAGGGCCGCAAGTGCCGCCTCATTGAAAGCAGGATTCATAGCTTTGATAGCATTAAGCATGGCCTTTTCTTGAGGAATGTTTGTATTTGTGATGGCCTTCACATAATTATTGGCGAGTGATTTTTTTGTCTCTTCACCAACTGTGATAACGAAGAAATAAGCACCCTTTGAATTTCTTCCTCGAACTGTATCACCTAATTTTTTTCCCGTTTCTTTGATGGTTTTTAAATGCGGATTTTTTGCATTCTTAGGATTGTTAACGAATTCATAAATGCGTCCCATGAGGTTTTAAACGACCGCTTCACCTTGTTTGGTGTCCGGTTTCAAACAAAAATCCTGGGTGAACTTATCTTTCTTTTTTGTCAGTACATGTTTGAGTGCGTTTTTGTATTCTTCAAATTTAGGAGTGGCCTGCTTTGGTGCAATCAAGGCCATTAACTCGTCTTGCCCTTTTGGTTGCTTGTCGGCCGTATTTCTACCGAAGGCTTTAAAAACGTCATCATAGTATTTTGAAAGTTTATCTACGATATCTTTTTGAATATGAGTTTTATCTGCAGCAATCGGAGAATTAGCTGAATGAAAAAACTGTTCAAGGGCCACATCACTTCGCTTACAAACACCACCTTTTTCAATAAGTGCGTTTATAGCTGTACAAATGTTTCCTGAGTCCATCAAAGGAGCATTACTTCCGTCACGATAACCACGATCTGTATTATTTTTTCTCACTTCAGGAGCTACGGCCTTCTCCGCGTGAACAGCAGCAATATTTAAATAAGAAATTTCAGGGTTACCCGGAAGTTTTGATTGCAATAAAACTGAACCAGTATTTGCATAACAAATTCCTAAACCATCCTGATCTTGCGTACGGAAATTTTGTAATGATTTTCCGGGAGCATCCAAACGAACTACTGTTCCATCCGCAATGTCGCCACAACTTTGAGCGAAAGCATGTCCACTCGCCAACAATGATATTAAGAGAAGATTACTTCTGATCATTTTTATCTGCATAAATCACCAATGTAGAATTTGAAACGAGTGATGAATCTTTGAACTGGCAAAATGTATTTTGATTGCCATCAAGATCGTTAAGATAAACAACGTTGGCGTCTTTCAACGTTTGACAAAGAAGGGCCCCAGGATTTTTTCCACCCGTTGCTGCTCCCTCTTTTACATTTTTTTTAGAAACCATTTTTAGAGCTGCTTTAGCATCACATTCTTTTTCCTCACAATGAGTAGAGATGAGCCAATCTTTCTCTTCATTACGAGATAAAGAAAGAAAAGTTGAGCCAAGTTTCCACATCACTTCGACGGCAAAAACTTGGGGAATAAACATGAGGGTTAGGAACATGAATAGGCTTTTTGTTTTCATGTCCCGTTATCGACAAAACAATTGCTTAGCTTGAGAGTGAAATACCCGCTAAAACAAGTCGGCATTGATTGAAAAATTCACTGCCTGCACGCTTCTTCCCGCTGGATGGCGGGTAGAAGAGAAAATTAAATCGATGTCTGTTGGTACGTAATAGAACAAATTTGTTTTCAAACGTAATCCACCAAAGAAAGCGTTGATGGCCTTTTCGCGAATGAGTGATTTATCCAGGAAGATTCTATCAGCATAAAGAGTCTCTCTTCCTAGTAATAAGTGCGCTTCTTTGAAAAAGATCGGAATGAAATTTTTGCCACGATAGATGTTCCAGAAATTGTATTCACCAAAAAAGCGGAATGTGAAAATTTCGTTACCGTAGGCATTGCTGTAAGGAAGTCCGTAAAACTCAAAGAGCCTTGTTGTCGCCACTGAGTCTATTCCCCCACCGTAAAGCACGCCACGGCTGAAATCTTTTTTCACGAGCTTTCCATAAGCAGATTGCACTCCCATTTCCAATCGATCTGAAAAACGGCCGACGGCCAGAGCGCGTGCTTGAAAATTTAAAAACTGCTCGCCTCTATCCGGATAATCCTGCTGAACTTTCAGCTGTCCTGTGAATGTTTGAAAAAGATCTTCGAAGGATTTTGCATCATAAAGGAGAACATGGCGCATGCCTGGACTTGTTGTCGATCGATCAGAAAGAAAGTCTTTG
>CBIHOP010000380.1:0-3291 GCA_966211385.1 uncultured Bacteriovorax sp. | reverse complement strand
ACCTGGACATGTAAAAGCAAAAACTTATTTAGAAGAAAAGCTCAAAGCGGCAGCGGCCCTAAGTGGAACGTTTTCCAAAGAAGAATTTGGTTCTGATTCTGCCAAAGGAACAAATTTTATCTGGGAGAAAAAAGGAGTAACAACTCCTAATGACGTTCTCATTTTAGGAGCTCGTTTTGATAATGCTCCCGTAGAAATTAAAGAGAAAAATAAAAAAGCGGCAACATTGGAAATGCCCGGTGCAGACAACAATGCTTCAGGTGTAGCTGCGCTTTTATCACTAGTTGAAATTCTCAGTCGTCTTGATTTACCAAAGACGGTGAAAGTTGTTTTTTTCGACATGGAAGAAGGCGATCTTTCGGGCTCAAAAGCATTCTTGGAAAAATTTATTCCCAATATCGGAAGCCAGCGCATTGTCGGTTTTATTGATGTGAATATGATCGGTCACGATACAAAACGTGAAGACAAATCAGGAAAACTAGGCAACATGCGCATCTATACTCGGGCCAAAGGAGACAAAGGACATGAGCTCGATATGGCGCTTGCTTCACTCATTCAGTCTAATGGTAAACGTCTGCATCCGCTCATTGACATGGCCATTGAAGACCGGCCACTTGCTCCCAATGAGAAAAAAGTACAGGATTCGGCGATGGGCTTTTGGGAGCTCGGATTACCTGCGATCATCGTGACAGGAGATCGAGTGAACGATTTTAACCCGCGTTTTCAATCATCTAATGATTTCTATGAGACCTTGAACCTCATGACTTACAATAATGTGTTTAGGTATCTCGCTTCTTCCGTGCTCGCCTGGAATTATGACATAGTCAAATAGCAAAAAATCTGGTAAAAACGCGGCATGAATTCATCATCTGAAAATGCCCAAAAAACAGTTGTTATCGGTATGTCCGGTGGGGTGGATTCTTCTGTCTGCGCGGCCCTTTTAAAAGAGCAAGGCTACAAAGTTATCGGACTCTTCATGAAAAATTGGGAAGAGTTGGACGAGCATGGAGTTTGTCAGTCTTCAAAAGAATATGCTGATGTCATCAGTGTATGTGAACGCCTCGACATCCCTTACTATTCAGTAGATTTCATCGCCGAATATAGAGATCAAGTCTTTGCTCATTTTGTTGAAGAATACAAACTTGGGTATACGCCGAATCCTGATGTCCTCTGTAATAGAGAAATTAAATTCAAAGTTTTTTTTGATAAAGCAATGGAAATGGGTGCTGATTATTTAGCAACAGGGCACTACTGTCAAAACGGTGTTGTCGATGGAAAACACGCTCTCATCAAAGGTGCAGATCCTCTAAAAGATCAATCCTATTTTCTCTATACAATCAAAAGTGAGATCTTAGAAAAGGTTCTTTTTCCTGTCGGAAACATTCCGAAAACGGAAGTGAGAAAAATCGCTGCGAAATATGATCTCGCCACAAAAGAGAAAAAAGATTCTACGGGAATTTGTTTTATCGGCGAGAGAAACTTCAAAAATTTTCTTTCAAATTATGTGACATTTACTCCTGGAAATTTTGAAACGCTTGAAGGTCAAATCGTAGGCGAGCACACGGGAGCGGTTTATTACACTCTCGGACAACGTAAAGGACTTGGACTTGGCGGACAAGGTGAACCCTGGTTCGTCGTTGGAAAAGACATGTCGAGAAATGTCGTGATCGTTGAAAGAGGAGAGTTTCATCCCCATCTCTATTCCGATTCTTTAACGGCCACCGAACTTTCACTCGTCAACGGATCATTGAACAAAACATTGCCGTTTAAGTGTTAGGCAAAGATTCGCTACCGTCAAAAAGATCAACCTTGTACGATTACCAAAATTGAAGGCGATCGAGTCACAGTCGAATTCGATACCCCTCAGCGGGCCATTACACCACGCCAATCCGTCGTTTTTTACGATGGGGACATCTGTTTGGGCGGGGCCATGATTGAAAACGCCGGAAAGACCTATTACGAGCTTAATAAACCACTGTCTAAAGTTTAAACACCCCTAAATTTCTTTCATTCAGACTCGTCAAAAACACTTATCCGAGAGTACCATTCTAGAGGTTTTAGTTTTTTAATCGGAGGACACCATGAAAGCAATTCTTATTATTATATCTGCTCTGGCCCTTGTAGGATGTGCAACTTCTAATCTGAATAATTCAAATACATCAAATCTCAATGATGCTGAGGCTGAAGAACTTGCGACGACAACGATGGATGCTATTCTCTCGGAAAGAAGTAACAATAACACTGCAGGTATTAACGATTCAAATAGAAACGTTAATCTAAAAGAAGAAGAGAGATTAATTACGCTTAATCAAAATGGACTTCTCAACAAGATTGATTCGAACAGATCGCTTGATCTTTCTGGTGGAAACGATTCAATCAGTACAAATATCGACAACTCTAATCGCAATACAAATGCGAAAGAATAGTTTCTAGAAATTTTTCTTTCGAAGTGAAAGGCCATCAGGGATTGATGGCCTTTTTCATTTTAGGGCTACCAGTATTTTGGATCGTTAAAATCTTTATTACCATTGTCATCAGAATTGCCTTTTTTAACCTTTTCTTCAAATGACGTACACTCATGACCTGTAGATTGTTTAACGAGAACATGAGGCATGACGGCCGATTTGAATTGAAAGAGTTTACAACCGCGAGGCGCGGCCGGATCAAAGGTCACATGATAGTGTTTGCATCTCATGCAGGCGATCTTTTCCAAGAAATTCCCCAGTGTCTTTAAAACAGACAACTTTTATAAATCTTACACAGAGGTCGCGTTTTTTAAAAGATGGACTTTTTAGCATGTTAGGATTTCTTAAGTTTTACTTGATACTTTAAAATAAGGACTCTAAGACTCATGAAAACGACAACGAACCTTGAAACCGACAATCTCGTTCTTTTTCCTTCGGCAAAAAACTTTGAAGTTGAATCTGACCTTAGTGATCCGATGATGGACCTTTTGAGTGAATTTTCTCATCTTTCAGATGACGATATTCCTTCTTACCTGGATGATCGATTTGATGAAGAAAACGATCAAGTTGAGGGAAGCGAAGTGTACGATAGCCTAGAGGCCTACATGAACCGCAACAATGATCTTTCACTTTCCCCGGATGAAAAACTGGCCAATGTGATCAACGAAAAGTTCGAGGCCATTTTAGAAGCTAAAGCACGTATTAAATTCTATCTCGACGAAATTGATATGTTCCTTCCTCGCAGAAGATAAAACAATCTGGTGGGCCGCCTTTTTAAAGACGGCCCGAAAACTTATTTCACCAGTGAATAGTCAGGCATATCGAT
>CBIHOP010000379.1:0-3300 GCA_966211385.1 uncultured Bacteriovorax sp. | reverse complement strand
AAAAAATGCTGAAGCTCTAAAAAATGCAGTTCAAGAGCAACTAAGAAAAACTAAATTTGCATTTGATTTTAAACGCGAACTCGAAAAGATGTAGAAAGGGAGACCAAGCGGTCTCCCCTATTTTTTTATTCTGCGCTCGATGAGAGAGAATAATCAATTAGTTTGTAATTAAATTTCAATTTCATTTTTTCACAAACATAACCAATGTTACCTACGGCCTTCACAGTTCCCTGGCAATCAAACCACATAAAATAAGTTGAAGTCGCTTTGTAATCAACTCCATCTTTTCTATCCGTCGTTTCCATTTTTACAAGATAACCTTTATTTAACATATCGTAGTCTTTGTTATCGTAGTTTCTTTTTCCCCACACGATATCAGTGGCTAAATTTTTAATTTCTCTTTTTTCAATTGAATTAAGATCGTCTTTAACAAGTTCTGCCAGAGGTTTGATTAATTTATCCATATCAAAAGCAGAAACACTCAATAAATTTGTTGAAGCATAAAATTTGAATTCAATTTCATCAAATGAGGGATATAGATTGCTCGAAACATTGATATAGAAAGCTTCATCTCCTAGAATTCTTTTTTGTTTCTCGGGATTGATTGTCATGTCTTCATAAGTATAGTTGATTGAAGGATCTACAGTTACTGATCTGATAAAGTTCATATGAGGTTGAACATAAAAAGCTTCTTTTTCTTTTTTTAATTCACTCTGCGCTGATTGAGTAATTGCTTCTTTATTAGAAGATCCACCACAGCTGTAAAGAGAAACGAGAACCATGCATGTTAGAAATTTTTTCATAAGTACCTCCAAAATTTGATTAACCGTGGAGTGAACATATGTCTGAAAATAAGAATTTGAACGAATGCATTGAATAGGTTTGCTTTATATTTCACATTTGAAATGATGTCAGAGTCTAGTAGAAACACCGCCTATTAATGGTCATAAAAAAGGGATTGAAAAACTTAAGAGTGATGGCATCATTAAGTTATGAAAAAACATATTTTTAAAACTACAATCGAAAACAACTTTATTAACGAATTCTCAATCACTCTTCTGAGAATCATTCCCGCCCTCATGATGGCCTTTCTTCATGGTATGGGTAAGACACCTCCGAGTGAAAAATTCCTGGCAGGCGTTGAAGGATTGGGATTTCCAATGCCAGCTTTCTTTGCATGGGCAGCGGCCCTCACTGAATTTGTCGGCGGATTATTTCTGGCGATTGGCTTATTAACAAGACCTGCGGCACTTTTAATGACGATTACTATGGTTGTCGCCGCTTTCGGACGTCATTTAAATGATCCAATGGATGTTAAAGAGATGTCTCTTCTCTATCTCGTGATTGCTTTGACATTTGCTTGTAGAGGAGCAGGACGTTGGTCAGTAGACAATTTTCTTTCTAAAAAATAATTTTTAAAAAACTTTCATGACTTCATAGCTGCGAGTTTCTTTTGGAGTTTCGACTTCAAAAGACTCTCCAGCTGAAAGTCCTAAAGCTTCATTTCCAATGGGCGAAAAAACAGAAATGACGAGCATCGCTTGCCCATCAATCTGCAATATACTTCCACCTGAAGTTGAAGAAATAAAATAATAGCGTTCTTGATCATTACACTTAATGAGTGCAAGTGAACCTAATTGAATTGTCTGTGATGGTGTCTCTGGTAATTCGATGTCTTCCAGAAGTTGTATGTCTAATTTTAATTCTTCAACACGTTTGTTTTGAGCACTGGCAAGATAAGAGGCTTCGATGGCACGAGTATCGTACTTCCCTTCTGATTTTAGATCATCAGCTGTCACCAAATCTTTTGTAGATTTTGCAGCAGCTTCAACTTCATGAAGTTCGGTTTTTAAATTTTGAATGAGAGTGTTTAGAATTTTTTTCTTGTCGATCATCTAGACAAGGATAGAAGAGTGGATGATGTTAGTCACCCACTCATTTAGAAATTAGTGAAGATCAGCAGATGTTTCTTTACCGTTTTTTTCGTCAAAAACAGTTCTGCTTGATTTGATCGTAGACCAGTTTCCTTCAATCCATTTTACGATTTCGCGCATAGGATTTAGGATTGAAAGTCCTAGATCTGTGAGTTGATATTCAACTCTTGGTGGAACTTCTGCAAACATCTCACGAGAGATAAGTCCGTCACGTTCCAAATTTCTGAGAGTCGCCGTTAACATTCTTTGAGAGATGTCTGGCATGCTTCTCTTAAGCTCAGAAAAGCGTGCACGTTCTTCTGGCATTCTTGCGAGCGTGAGAATGAGGAGGACTGACCACTTATCCCCTAAACGGCTCAATAGCTCTCTTAAAGGGCATACGCCATTCTTCTCTTCGTTTTTTTCCTTATCACATGTCCCACTGAAAAATTGTTTGTTTTCAATGATTTCAGCTGCTTCAATTGTTCTTTCCATAGTTACCTCTTGGTTACCTTACTAGACATAGTCTTTAATAGGGGTCAAGTATACAAAAGTAACTTTGCTTTTAAAAGAGTTTTTTGGAAATAAAAAAGGGGCCAACCGGCCCCTGAATTTATTTCACTCTTTTGAAGAGTCTTGGATAACCAGATTTTTGATAGCGGTTTGAAATCAGATCAAAGAGAGAAGTTTCTTTGTCTTTAGTGATGTCGTTTTTTAAATCGTAGTCGTCGATTGATGTTCCTTTTGCTCCGGCACCTTTGATGGCCATCAATGATGCTTTTGAAGCTTCGTCTCCTTCTCCTGCAGCTCCGCCGAAATCAGCACCGGCAATTCCAGAAGCAGCACCAATATCGATCACGCCTGCATCCATAGGTTTCCCATCAGATGCTCGAGTTGACTCATCAGTGCTTGCAATTGCTGTCGCACCTTCATCGCCCAATGGAATTGAACCACCATACATTGAGCCAAGCATTCCTGCTGCCGACATATTCGATTTTTTTAACTGAGCTCTCATTGATGCTTCAATAGAATTAGCAAAATCTCTTTCTTTACCATCGATATCGATTTTCTTTTTCATCTTGGCATATTTGTCTGTTAAATCTTTTTTCGACTTTGCGAGAGCTGCGCGAACAGCATTTGATGTTCCAGCTAATTTACCTGCTTCAGTAATTGTTCCGCGAGTGATTCTCGATTTTCCGTTAAATCCATCAGCCGTTTGTGCGATACTTTTCATCATGCTTTGAGATTGTGGGTTCATTGTTTTGTAACCAGGATCAGATGTCATTTGCTCTTCAAAACTCTTACACTGATCTTTTCCATCGCCTGTAAAACATGGAAGTTTTCCACCAGGTAATCCGGAGACATCAATATCATCAGCTCCATCAGC
>CBIHOP010000378.1:0-3301 GCA_966211385.1 uncultured Bacteriovorax sp. | reverse complement strand
CATACAAGACTCTCATTGATCGAGTGAAAGACAACTCTCCTACCGTGCAATCAAAAGAAGAAATGGCGAAAATCAATCAGGCCATAGATGCATACATAGAAGAAAAAAATAATCCAAAAATTCCCAGCAAGACTGAGTTAGTAAGACAGGCTGAACTCGATATGAAATCGTGTCCTACTTGTCAGTCGTATATGAATTTGAGTGCAAACGTTAATGAAATCCTTGCGAAATTGGATAAAGGAAAAAACGTTGCTGATGCCAATAAATTATCTCTTGAACTCAACCACCTGAATTTTCTTTATTACGTTGTTAAGTTTGATAATGCGATTGGCGGTATTTCTTGTAACAAATACGGAAATATTTCCCGCATCCAGGGATCAACATTTCCAGGTTCATTTAATTTAATGGCCGAAGAAGTTTTTGATCTTCCCAATGTCAATGAAGTGCAATACATCCCTGAAGGGGGAAAAGAAGTTGTTTATCTTTACCGTGGTGTCGGTTCAGACAGCAACAGAGTTTTCGAAGTTCATTTGTTGCCTGAAGGAAAGGCGTTTATTCGCGAGTACGAATACACTCCTTCAAGTGCGGAACGTGAATCAGAGCTCGCTTCGAATAATTTAAAAACATTACTCACGAAAATCAAAAAACCGACAGAAGAACCGTCTAAGCCTGATAACTATATCGATATCGGAGTTAAACTTCATACTCGAGATACAGTTATTCCGACAGATCTGGAGGTTGTGAAAGCGCAGACTAAAACAGAAATAGCTCCTGATCTGGTTTTAGGAACAAAAACTCTGATGTCTTTCAATGAACAATCAACCGAAGTTTCAGTAAGCAACAAAGAAGGTGAAGCCTGGTTGCAGGTGAATGCTAAAAATAAAACAGAAGGAAAGCATGAACTCGTAACGATCATCCCACTCACCATTAATGTTGATAAAGAATCAAAGCTCAATTTAAGTGGATCATTAAAAACAGAATTGGGTGTCATAAGAGAAACAGGCCTGATGGAATCTGCTAAAACAATCAACATGGGTCTCACTGATCACAATCACAAATATATTGAAGTCGAAGTTTATCAACGCACGAATGATAATTATTCAAAAGTATCATTAAACAACAATATGAAGCTGGGTGAAAAGGACAGTATCAACCTTACATACTCGCAAGATAATCTTGGTGTGAAATCATACACAATCGGCAAAGACACGAGTCTCGGAAACTTCGGACATCTTAAAACTGAATTTGGCAGTGGAACGAACACGAAAAAATTCATCAATATTCAACACGAAGTGGCCATTGGAAAGGCCAGCACTCTTTCAATTGGTGCACGTGTGGAAGATGGTCGACAAGTAAACACAATGTTCCAATTCAAAAGTAAATTCTAATGACCTGGCCTTTCTCTTGCACTTTCAGCGAAGGATTTCTTAACGCTGGGAGGACAAATGAAAAAACTTTGCATTATGCTTTTGACTTTACTCATGAGTAACGTCAATGCTGAAACTTATTGGGGGGAAAAAATTCCCGTAGGCCTTGGTCACGCGTCCGTGTTTATTAAAACATACAAAAAACTACCGCGAGAAATTGGCATCGCCATAACTCCAGAAGCACTAATAAACTTACCGCATATCATGCAGGAGTTTACTCTTCCTATGCCAACTGAATACTCAATCGAGCCGTATAAACACATTACGCTCGATTGGAATCCCCATGGCCACGAACCGGATGGAGTCTACAACCTTCCCCATTTTGATATGCATTTTTATTTTATTTCTCAGGAAGAAAGAAAAGCTATTAGTTGCATGAATGAAGATGCGGCCAACTGTCACATGCCACCATTGGCCGAATACATTCCAGAGCAATATGGCGCTACTCCACAAGGCGTTCCAAACATGGGGTGGCACTGGGTGGATCTTCTCGCTCCAGAATTTAATGGCGGAATTTTTTCGCGTACATTTTTATATGGCTACTACAAAGGCGCGCCTATTTTTTTGGAGCCAATGGTGACGCTTGATTATTTAAGTTCAAAAAAATCGAGTGAATTAGAAGTGAGGCTTCCCGCTAAATTTCCAGTTGAAGATGGCCATTATCCGGCCGGATATAAAGTCTATTTCGACTCAGCGGAAAATCTCCATAAAATTGTGCTGAAAGATTTTCAAGATGAAGGACCATAAAAAAATTAGTGTCCTTGCCAGAAGAATTGAACTGTAAATGTAGTGCCTTCTGTCTCATTACTTGAGACAGAGGCCTTTCCACTGTGTGCGTGGGCAATACCTTCAACAAGACTTAATCCAATCCCCCATCCTTTTGGCGAACCTTTTTTTTCTTCGTGCACTCTTTCAAATGGATTAAAAATTTTCTTTTGAAGGGGTTCAGGAATTGGTTTACCAAAATTATGAACTCTTAACTCGAAACCATTTTCGATTTTCATCAACTGGATTGAAATATTTTTTTTATCATCACCATATTTGATAGCATTGGAAGCTAGATTTTCTAAAACACGTCGATAAGCATTTTCGTCAATGCATCCTTTAATTTCAGCATCACTTTTAAATGTAAATCGATCTCCATTTAAATGATTGAGATCATCAACACATTTTCTTGTCAGACTTGAAACATCACAGACAGATAGAGTTAATGGGAGCTTTCCACCTGCACTAATCTTATTAACATCCAACAAATCCTGAATCATGCTGTCTGCTCGTTCCATACTATCCATGATTTTTTTACTTAATGATTGGGATTTATCAGGATTTTTTATATTTCGAGCAAGAAGATGCGCGTTTAGTTTTGCTGCTGTAAATGGAGTTCGTAAATCATGAGTAAGAGCAGAAACAAAATTTTCACGCAGAATTTTTTCATGCATTAAGTTTTCTGCAAGACTTCGCATTTCATCAACATCGGTGTTGGAGCCGTACCATTTTATTATGTTGCCATGTGAATCTTTAACGGGACGAGCTCGAGAAAGCCACCAACGATACTCTCCAGTTGCTGCTTCCTTTACACGAAACTCATTTTTATAAGGCTTTCCCGTTTCAAGCGCTTTTGCCCAAACCTTCATTAGTTTATCGATATCATCCGGGTGAACAATCTTTGCCCACATCTCGTTTCCGGTACTGCCAGGTTCAAAACCGGTAAACTCATACCAGCGTAGATTATAAAAATCGACGTAGCCATCTGGTGTTGCTGTCCATACAACTTGAGGCATGGAGTCTGCTAGCAGTGTAAATCTTACTTCTGTTTCTGTAAGACTATCTTCTATCTCACTCTCATGAGTGATCTCTACTCCCAGGGCCGTGAA
>CBIHOP010000377.1:0-3305 GCA_966211385.1 uncultured Bacteriovorax sp. | reverse complement strand
AAAAAGAATTTTCTCTTTCAACGTTTTTTCTAATTCAATAAGAACCGGATGCTTTTTCATTTTTAATTTTTACTTTTGGAATTTTTTTACAATATCCACAATAGTGTTAGTGTCGTTCATGATGTAGAAGTGAACGCCCTGGACCCCGCCAGCGAGCAGTCCTTCTACTTGTTTAGTGGCCCACTCTTTTCCGATGGCCACAACGTTCTTTGGATCTTTAGTTACTGATTCAACGAGCTCATCCGGGAAATCAATGTAGAAGTTTTTAGGAATACTCACGAGCTGAGTAGTATTTTTTAAAACTTTAATTCCTGGAATGATCGGAATCGTTATTCCCGCTTCACGAGCGAGACGCACGAATTCAAAATAGTGTTTGTTATCGAAAAACATTTGCGTAACGACGTAGTCAGCACCAGCATCTACTTTCTTTTTTAGATTGGCGATATCGAGTTTTAAGTTAGGAGCTTCGAAATGTTTTTCAGGGTAGCCCGCAACACCGATACAGAAATCGAAAGTAGATCCACCTTCGATGTTGTCGAGGAAGATGCCGTTATTCATGTCTCGAACTTGTTCAACGAGTTCTGAGGCATAATTATTCTGCGTGCGGCTTTTGTGCATTTCTTTTTTGTAATTTGGTCCGTCTCCGCGAAGAGCGAGGACGTTGTGAATGCCTAAGAAGTTTAGCTCTAGAAGAGCATCTTCGGTTTCTTCACGGGAAAAACCGAGACTAAGCAAGTGTGCGACAGTATCGATGCGGAAGCGGTTTTGAATGATTCCGCAAATGCCGATTGTGCCTGGGCGTTTTTTATAGATTTTTCTTTCGATTGATCCGTCTTCGCGTTCGTTGTAGTAGGCTGCTGAAGCGTGGGCGGTGACGTCGATCCATGAGGGATTTAGTGGAATTAATGCCTCAACTATATCTGTAATGTCTTTTACTGAGCGTCCTCTAGGTGGAGGAACGATTTCATAGCTAAAAAGCGGATTACGTGCGCGATCGAGATGTTCTATAACTTTCATAATTTCCTTATTTAAGACTATGCTTTTTTACTATGTATTGTAACAATAGTAATGAGTTTTAGGTATTGAATAAAATAGGGCCATGCATGGGTGATTGGTACCAAATCGAAAACAATTCTTTTATTGTTCAATTCAACAGTGCGGGCGCTGAAATCAAACGCCTATTTTCCAGAACGTGGAATAGAGAACTTCTTTGGCTTGGCGACGAAAAAGTCTGGAATCGTTCTTCTCCAATTCTTTTTCCCATTGTAGGTGCGCTAAAGAATGGCTCTTACGAATGGGGCGGAAAATCCTTTCAACTTTCTCAGCATGGTTTCGCGCGCGACACAAATTTTCAATGTGTTGAATGCAGTTCAATGGAAATTGAATTTAAGCTCGAGGCCACTCAAGAAACTTTTAAGGTTTATCCTTTTTTGTTTGAACTCAGGGTTCAGTACAAACTCGATGGCGATAAACTCGATATCATTTACTCCGTTAAAAATACGGATCGCCAGACAATCTATTTTTCTATCGGGGCCCATCCCGCTTTCGAAACAAAAAATCTCAAAGATTACGAGATTCAATTTCCTAAAGAGGAAAAAGAATTTTTTCAGCTTAATAACGGATTGGTCGATTGGACGAAGCCGCATTCATTCAAGAATACAATTATTGATTTAACTCCAGAAGTTTTTCAAAACGACGCGCTCATTTTCAAAAAACTTAAATCGCCATATGTAGATCTTGTCGACAAGAAGCGCGATCAGGTTATCCGAGTACACTCACACACACCATTCTTCGGCATTTGGGGGAAGGGGAGCGTTCCATTCGTTTGTTTAGAGCCTTGGCACGGTGTGAGCGATAGTGCAGATCACGATGGTCAACTCCAGCATAAAAATGGCATGATCGGTTTATTAGAGAACGAAGAATTCATGTTCTCTTATTCAATTGAAATGTTAAAAGGCGAAGATTGAACATTCTCATCCCTCTAAAAAATCGCGGAACGTCTGCCAGTTATGAGGACAACGTTCTCATTCAAAACGGTGATACGTTCATCATGGATAATCATCGTCTCGCTATTTGGTGTTGGTTTCAAAAAATGGCGCGTGGCCAGAGATACAATCTTCTACACATCGATGCTCACCCTGATATGAGTGAATCAGCTCTGGCGCATTTTAATCATGATTTGTGGTCGATGAGTTTGAATGATTATCGTACTGTTTTACAGAAAGACATCAATGTTCCGCTTTTTCGCTGGGACAATTACCTGGAAATTTTCTTAAAACATTATCCATCGCAAATAGGTGCTACGTTTTCAGCGACTCATCACCAAGGATCGGATAAAGAGTTGGCAGAAGAAATAAATCCTTTTTTTCTTCCTAAATTCATGAATTCGGTTTTTTCTGGACAGCGATTTGTGAATGATCTTCCTTGGATCGTGAATCTCGATTTGGATTATTTTTTCTCAGCTGCGCCGGAGAAGTTTGAACTTTTTAGTGATGAAGTACTTTTGAGCTTAAAAAATGCGATTGAGCTTGGACAGAAGAATTCGATGATAAAAATTTTGACGATTTCGCTTAGTCCGGAGTGTTGTGGGTCTTGGGAGAAGGCCGAACTTATGTTGAAAAAGTTCGGCCATAAAATCTAGTAATTCTTAAAGTATTCAATTGTTTTTAAAAGTCCTTCTTCCAACTGAATTTTTGGTTCCCAACCAAGCAATTGCTTAGCTTTTGAGATGTCTGGTTTTCTTTGCATAGGATCGTCTGAAGGAAGTGGCTTATAGACGATTTTTGATTTTGAATTCGTAAGTTTGATAACTTTCTCTGCAAGTTCAAGAATTGTAAATTCATTTGGATTTCCACAGTTGATTGGTCCTGTGATTGAATCATCTGAATTCATCAGTCTCACAAATCCATCTATCAAATCACTGGCGTAGCAGAAACTACGAGTCTGATTTCCTTGACCATAAACAGTGATGTCCTGACCTTTAAGCGCTTGTACTATGAAGTTGCTCACAACACGCCCGTCTTCCGGATGCATGTTTGGACCATAGGTATTAAAAATACGAATGATCTTAATTTTGAGATTATGTTGACGGTGATAATCCATGAACAAAGTTTCAGCTGTTCTTTTTCCTTCATCGTAACAAGAGCGAATTCCAATCGGGTTTACATTTCCCCAATAAGATTCTTGTTGTGGATGTACATGCGGATCACCGTAAACTTCACTAGTAGAGGCTTGGAAAATTTTAGCGCCTGTTCTTTTTGCGAGGCCCAACATGTTGAGTGAGCCAAGAACTGATGTCTTCATTG
>CBIHOP010000376.1:0-3311 GCA_966211385.1 uncultured Bacteriovorax sp. | reverse complement strand
ATCGTTCGCAAGTTCGCGACGAAAGAAGCGATGATTGAAGAAGCGAAGAAAACATTGAAAGCGATTTCTGCCAATTCACCATATGCAGTCTCGATTGCGAAAAAAGTGATGAATGAAGGGATTGACTTAACAGTGACAGAAGGATTACAGCTAGAAAAACGTCAATTCTCAGCAATCTTCACTTCAGAAGACATGCGTGAAGGAACAAGAGCGTTTTTGGAAAAAAGAGCACCAAGTTTTAAAGGAAAATAATATGTCTACGATGTACGACCCACAATACCAAGAAATTAGAGACCTCGTTTCAAAGTTTGCTGACTCAGAAGTGGCGCCACTCGCTGCTCAAATTGATCACGACGGATTCATTCCGCAAGATCTTGTGAACAAACTTTTTGAAAACGGATTTATGAGTTCATACATTCCGGAAGAATACGGTGGAGCAGGGATGGACTACACATCTTATGCCATCATCGTTGAAGAACTTTCGCGTGGATGTGCTTCGACTGGTGTTCTTGTGTCGGCGCATACATCACTGTGTACATGGCCTATTCTCGCTTACGGAAATGCTGATCAAAAGAAAAAATTTCTTCCACGATTAGCTGGTGGAGAAATCGGATGTTTCTGTTTATCAGAACCAAACGCTGGTTCAGATCCGGGAACACTCGCTACTTTCGCTGAAGATAAAGGCGACTACTATGAATTAAGTGGAACAAAAAATTTCATCACGAATGGAAAAGATGCAAGCATCGCGATCGTTCTGGCGAAAACAACGAAAACAAATGATCACAAAGGGATCACAGCGTTTATCGTTGATACAAAAACAGAAGGCTTCCAGGTTCAGAAGCTCGAAGACAAACTTGGAATCAAGGGCTCTTCTACAGCGCAAATCTGGTTGAACAAAGTTAAAGTTCCAAAAGAAAATATCATTGGAGAAATTGGAAAAGGATTCAAAGTCGCTCTTTCAACTCTTGATGGTGGACGTATCGGAATCGCTGCTCAGGCCCTCGGGATTGCAGAAGCTGCTTTTAGATACGCAAAAAAATACTCGAAAGAGCGCGTGCAGTTTGGAAAACCAATTTCTGAACTTCAAGCGATTCAATTCATGCTTGCAGATATGTCGACAGCAACAGCAGCTAGCCGACTTATGATCATGCACGCTTCTTACTTGAAAGATAACAATCTTCCGTATTCAAAAGAAGCGGCCCAGGCAAAACTTTTTGCTTCGGAAGCTTGTATGAACATTACGACGAAAGCGATTCAGGTTTTAGGTGGAAACGGATACACAAAAGAATATCCAGTTGAGCGCCACTTTAGAGACGCAAAGATCACTGAGATCTATGAAGGAACATCTGAAATTCAACGCATCGTCATCGCTGCAAACGAACTTAAAGGACAGTAACCATCGCTAATGCCATAGACTATTTTTGTATGAAGGTGTTAAAGTGATAAAAAAATTTTTGGAGAATCTTGGAATGAAGAAGCCTGCGAAACCCGCTGCTAAAAAAGCGGCACCTATGAAAGCGGCCCCTGCAAAAGGGAAAGGAGCGCCATCAAAAGCAGCTCCGGCAAAAAAAGCATCTGCACCAGCTAAAAAAAGTGCTCCTGCTAAACCTGCACCAAAAGCAGCTGCTAAAAAACCAATGCCAAAAGTTGCTCCTAAAAAAGCGGCACCTGTAGCAAAAAAGCCAATGCCAAAAGTTGCAGCAAAGCCAGCTCCAAAAAAAGTTGAACAAAAAGGAAAAGGCAAAGTTGATCTGAAACAAAAAATTCAGGACAAAATCGCCGCTTCAAAAAAAGCAACGGCCATTAAAAACGCAAAAAAAGATGCTCATAACAAAAAGACATCTGCAAAAAAGATCGAACCTAAAAAGGTCGAAAAAGCTCCAAAGCTTGATAAAGCACAATTAAAAGCTCAAGAAGCTGCAGCTAAGCTTGCTGCGAAAGAAAAAGAAAAAGCAGCAAAAGAAGCCGCCAAACAAGCTGAAAAAGATGCGAAAGCAGCAGCGAAGTTAGCCGCAAAAGCTCCTAAAAAACTTTCAAAGAAAGAAGAAAAAGAACTTCTTAAAGCGAAAGGAAAAAAAGGTGCATCTTCTGATGAAGAAGAATTAGATGAAGACGGGCAACCGATCGTTCGTCGTAAAGATGAAGATGAAGAAGATGATTTCGACATCGAAGCAACTCCAAAGAAAGTTAAAATGACTTTCGACGAAATCGAAGAAGAAGAAATCGTTCCTGTTCGTAAAAAGAAATCGCAAATGGATGACGACATCAAGGAAAACCTTGCTGAAGAAATCCTCGCTCTTTCAGAAGACTTCTCGATTGAAGACGTTTTCGCTTCAATCCGCTCAATGGAACTCTTCAAAGTTGAATCTGACGAGTGTGTGGTTCGTGGTTGTGACAACCCTTCAACGACAAACGGATACTGCCGTTACCACTACATCAAACTTTGGAAAGACGTTAAGAAAAAACAACTCATCCTTTCTGAAGGCCGTCTTGCAAAAATCATTGAAGAACTTGTTAAAAAGTACCCAATGAAATACATCGAAACAATCATTCACGACCTCGCTGACGACAAAGCGTTCAACCACGTTCTCAAAGATCTCGACATCGAGACTGACGAAAACGAAATGGATGCATTTGATGAAGACGAATTGTTGGATGACGATCAGGATATCGCGTTTGAGACTAAGGTTATTAAACCTTCGTTCGATGATTGATGACGGAAAAAATGCTGCCGCAGCAGCATTTTTACAGTTTCCATCACAAAAAAAGATGAACCTCCTTCAGTGAGTTCCGGCATCTGAAGTAAAAAGAAAAATTATGAAAGTAAGAAGCCCTCGAAAGAGGGCTTTTTTATTTTCGGCGATTAAGTCATAATGGCCGCTATTCAGGCTGAATTAAGTGATTTACTCACAAAAATTTTGAATGCATTTGTTTTTTACACGTGTCTCTTTCACACATTGTTTGGAATCGTTTAAATAATCACTCATTATTTGCTTGTATTTGAAATTGACTGCTACTGAGTGGCCGCACTGATCTTTAATAGAACTACAATTGAAATCTGAATGGCAATATTTCCATGCAATGTTCAATGTATTTTTAAATCTTTTTGAAACGGCAATCGCATCGATTACTTTAGATGCGGACTTAAGCGGAGTAGCGCTTACATTTCTAGATGTAGCGAAGAAAAGCGACTTATCACCTATGATTTTTTCTTTGCTCGTTATAACGTAGAGCTCGTTTTCTTGCAGTATAAGATCTCTATAACAGTCTCCAGAATTCTTAATTTGAACTATATTATTTGAAAAGCTTTC
>CBIHOP010000375.1:0-3315 GCA_966211385.1 uncultured Bacteriovorax sp. | reverse complement strand
AGAGCTCATCAGACTCGCAGATATTGCAGAAGTAAAATTTGTAGATTCACTTCAATCAATATCTCGTCAGGATCGTATGCGTTCACTTCGCATTTATGCCAACATTAAAGAAGGATTATCGCAGGCCCAGGCGTTGGACGATGCTAAGGCCATCGCTCAAAAACATCTGGAGCCAGGTTCACTCATTCTCGATACAGGAAGTGCAAAAACATTTAAGGAATCATTCGAAAGTTTAATATTCGTTCTTATTTTAGGGATTGTTATTTCGTACATGGTTCTCGCTTCACAGTTTAACAGCTTCGTTGATCCGATTACCGTACTCGTTGCACTTCCATTTTCTGTTTCCGGAGCTTTTATTGCTCTCTTCTTAACAGGACAATCAATAAATATTTACTCGATGATTGGTATTATTCTCCTCATGGGTATTGTTAAAAAGAACTCTATTCTTCTGGTCGATTTTACAAACCAAGTTCGTGATCATGAGAAATTAGATATCAGCAATGCCTTGTTTGAAGCCTGTCCAAAAAGATTACGTCCGATTCTTATGACAAGTTTTGCGACGATTGCGGGTGCAGTTCCAGCGGCCGTTGCCCTGGGGCCAGGAGCGGAAAGTTTAAAACCAATGTCCTGGGCGGTTATCGGTGGGGTTATGGTTTCGACGGTTCTAACACTGTTTGTGGTTCCGGCAATCTATTCGCTCTTGTCACCGAACATCAGACATGATGAAGTGATTGAATGAAAAATCCGGTCATCACGCTTCAGGAAAACGCCTCTGAGTTTTTTGATAAAACTCAAAAAAAACATTCTGCTCAGATGGAATGTAAAGCAGGTTGCTCGAAGTGCTGCATGACTGATATAAGTGTCTTCGAAATCGAATCAGATCGCATCCAGGAATGGTTTGATTCTCAGGCCGAAGAAATCCAAAACAATTTGAAAACTAAATGGCAGACACCAGTGGAAGCTGGTGCCTGCACTTTTCTCTATGAAGGGCAGTGTTCAATTTATGAAGCACGTCCTCTCATCTGCCGCACTCAAGGCCTGCCTTTGTTTGTCGCTTCTGAAAATGTACTCGATTACTGTCCGCTTAATTTTAAAGCAGGTGATCCGGAAAAAAACGATTGGTTGAATCTGGAAAGGATGAACACCCTTCTTTCATTTGCAGCGAAAACAACAAAGAGAGAAGGGCGTGTTCGATTAAAAAAACTCAAAGAAAAACTTATTGGTGGATCGCTCGCTCGATAAAACGCAGTAGAGCAGGGCGATTTTGTTCCCAGTAGTATTCAATGCGCGAGTAATCCGGCCATTTTGTATTAGAAAGCTCTACAGTGATTTGCAGATCGCCACGATAGTGAATACTCCAGTCTTGCATTCCACCGTTGACTTCATACCAAGCATATCCATTCGTAATACCATTTTCGAAAGTTGTTGAGTTCGCAATATAAGGAGCAAGGCCAGCATACTCCAAGCTCAATTCTTTAACTTTGTATTCTTCTTTAAAAACATCAGCAGCTGTGTCCCAAGGATAGTTCACCACTTCAGCTCCACCATGGAAGTTAGCTGAAAGAACGAAGTTATGTTCTTTTTGCCATTTCATCACGGCCTGAGTTTCTAATTGGCGTCCATCCATCTTGTCGACATTGTCTGATGTTGAGAAATCCGGAAAATCGCGGTTGAGATCAACATATTTGCTGTTTCCACGTGTCCCATTAGCAGCGCCATCCGGATTCATTGAAGGCATAATATAAATTTGAACTTCATCCAAGAGACGAGTGATTTGTGGATCACTTCCGTCTTTTGTCAGCAATTCTTTGATGAGCTTTACCATCAACTCTCGCCCTACAATTTCATCCCCGTGCATATTTCCGATGAATTTAAATTCCGGCCTTGAGGATTTCATCGAAACATTGCGGGCAATCTTCATCACCCACAAGTCTCTTCCTTTCGCTGTTTTCCCAATGGATTTTAATTCTGCAGTTTTCGGAAAGCGGGCCGCCACGGCCTTTAGATCTTTTTCAATTTCTTCGGGAGTAGGATATGGTGAACGAGCCTTATCCGTGGATACAGTTTGATAATGAAAGCGAATTTTATTCTGAGAAAGAAATTGGGCCAAACCTTTTGGACCATATACTTCAACGCTTTCACGGCTCATGTGATCGAGTGTAAGCTCAGGTCTTGATTTTAAAAGTTCTATGACCTTTTCAGATGGATTTTGAATCACAAGTGATTCTTCCACAACTTTGGCATTTACTGTCGAAATAGCGAGGGAAAAGAGAGTCAGAAAAATTGATTTAGGAAACATCAGTCTCATCCTTGAGAGAGATTATTGGTTAATTTCAAGAATAGCTCCAGACCCCATTTGTGCCTATACGAAATGCATGAGTGTTTGAAAATGAGAGAAAGAGAAAAGATCAAGTATTTCCTTCCTTGACCCTCAAACGTGCTCGCGGTAAATTTTAGAAGCTCTTCTAAAAGTCACATCAAATTCCTCTGATTCGTTATGGAGTTTATATTAAGATGAACGCGCGCTTATTTTCTTTGTTGTTTGTTTTCATCGCTTCACTCTTTTTTTCAATCACAATGTTTCCTAATCCTGAAGCTCAAATTCCTTCGATACTTATCAAGGAAACGCTTAAGCCTAAACCAATTGCCGATTCATCAATAAACGTTTCGAATGTTGCTTCTGAAGAAATCGATAAATTAAAAAGCCCACGCGATACTATGGCGACATTTCTCAATGCAATGGAAGAAGTGAAGTCTCGTTCATCAAGTTCAGCTTATGCTTATAATGAAGCCATTAAGACATTGGATCTCTCTCAAGTAAAAGAAACGCTTCGTGGACCATTTGGAAGATTAGCTGCAGAAAGATTGATCAATACTCTTGATAGAATTGCGATTATCAAGCTTGCGAGAATTCCAAACTACACTGATGGACCAAAGTGGGTTTTAAGAAAGCAAACTTTGATGGAAGGTGATCGTGCTTACGATGTAGAAATCGCCATTGAGAAAAGTTCGGATGGTGCATGGAGATTTACACCGCAGACTGTTCAGAGCATCGATCTACTTTATTCCACTGTTGCCAAACAAAATGTTTTAAAAGGTGCTACGGAGCTTACTAACTGGCGCACGAAATTCAAAACATCGATGCCTAAATGGATGGGCGACGAACTTTTCATTTTTAAAAATGGTCAGTGGATCGGTTTCATCGCCATTTTTGTACTCTCTCTTTTTGTCCTCAGCCTCATCAGAATTTTGTTAGCTTTCTATGCGAAGAAACAAGTTCGTTTAGAGTTTTTACCTACGACAGGTGATGATTTT
>CBIHOP010000374.1:0-3320 GCA_966211385.1 uncultured Bacteriovorax sp. | reverse complement strand
AAAGCGGTTTTTTATCGATTTTCGCCCTTAAACACTTGGATCCACTCTCTTTTTCGGATTAGTTCAGTCAACTTCTTCCTCCCCTCCCAAAGATTCATTATCATTAATTCAATCAACAGGTGATTTTGTTCAGTGGCACGTCTTTGGTTAGAGCAAAATCCAATCACCAAAAAGAATAACAATTATGAGAACACTCTCAATGTTGGCCTTTGCCGGATTAGTGGTTCTCTGGGGCGTTTACACCTACCTCAGAAGCGATCGCCTATCAACGGCTGCTCTTGAAAATGAAGGGGGCGAGCAAGAAGCTCTATCCGCGCCAGAAGCTCAAAAACAGAGCTTACTGTCGAAAAAGCACAGAAGGGATCTGGATAAGATTGGTGCCGTTATTAACGAAAATAACGTGGCCATTGATGATGAAACGAAGGCAGAAATTAAAGTCGCCAAGGAAAAGTTCGATAATGTAGAAGGCTTAAAATAATTGCAGGCCATTTTGGAGAAAATTTTCTTAGACCGAAATAGTACTGTTAAGGACATTAAACGTCTCCAAGACAAGATTATTGAGAAAAAGAACAAGTTACGTGAAGAAGTAAGTAATACTGAAAAATGGGATCCGCGCTTTGTGTACTATCTTATGCTTCAGGAAAATTACACTTATCCCGAAGTGAATTTAATTAAATCGTTAACGGAAAACGGTTTAAACCCTGAAGAAATTGAATACATCAATGAGCTTATCAGGGAAGATGGATTCACGGAAAGAATCATGGCGTTCAAGCAACAGGGTGATGTAAGCAGAACGGTGGCTTCGTTCTCAAAAAAGAAAAAGCCTAAAGAAGTGGATGACTTTATCGATGATCCGCTTAATGATGGAACTTCAATTGAATCGAAACTAATTGAAATGGATTACAACCAAGAAGAAAAAGAGGAAATGAGATATGGCGCCAATCAATAATAATCAGGACCACACTATGCAATCAACTAAAAAAAGAATTCCACTCGTCAGCTTGCTCTTAAGAGAGAAAAAATTCTTAATCAACAATGACTTTCAAATTCAGTTTATGTTGTCGTTGTTGTTAATCTCGATATGTTCAATGTCAGTGATCTATCTGGCGAATGATTACTTCTTCCACTCGTATATGCAACGTGGAGAAGCACTTAATCTTCCACCGGATCACCCGTTTTTCCTTATGATTCATGAGCAGAAAAAATTCATGACTCATGTATTTATAGTTGTGGCCGCATCGATCTCTACAATTGCTGGTCTATGGGGACTCTTCTACTCTCACAAAATTGCCGGACCTCTTTACCGCTTAAACCGTTACTTCACGCAAGCAGCGATCGATTCATCACCACTTAATAGCAAAATCTATTTTCGTGATGATGACTTTTTCCAGGAAGTACCAGAGTCTATCAATAAATACATTGATAGCTTGAAGGCCCACTCTGACAAAGATACTGTTGAACAAACTGAGAATGAAGAAAAAGATAGAGAACAAGGAAGGGTGGCGTAAGCCGCCCTTTTTTTATTCTACGTACTCGAGAAAATTAGATTTTATATTTTCAAGTTCAGTCTGATCAAATTCCATTGAAGGATTTGTTCCCCAAATCGGCCCAGGCCATGCTCTATCATTTGGATAACGGGCGATCACATGAATATGTAATTGTTTAACGATGTTGCCGAGTGAACCAATATTTAACTTATAGGGCTCGTAGTACTCTTTTAAAAATTCAGAAACGATCGTCACTTCTTCCATTAAAGCACTCTGCTCTTCGTGAGTGAGATCTATTAATTCAGTCGCTCCAATTTTGCGAGGTACTAAAACAAACCAAGGATTCTCTTTATCATTTTTTATATAAAGTGAACTCAACTGCAAATTTTTAATGAAAATAGAATTGTTTTGAATAACAGGGTCAACTGCAAATTTAATCATTGTCTCATCCTAAAACTTTTATGGTTGCAAACGGCAGATCGTCCATTGTCCTGCCGATAATTTGTATAAAAAACGATCATTCAAACGATGTTCGCCATAGAGAAAGAATTCAATTTCATCAGGGATAAAAATATATCCACCCCAGTGATCTGGCGTCGGCACAGGAGATGACTCAAACTTCTCTTTAGCCAAGTGAAGTTTTCTTAATAATTCCTCTTTGTCTTTTATTGGTGCACTTTGTTCTGAAATAAATGAAGCAAGCTGACTTTCACGATCACGTGACTGGAAATACTTGATGGAGTTTTCTCGACTCATCAATTTCACTTTCCCTCTTAAGCGCACTTGTTTTTTACTCACATGCCAATAAAAGACTAAGCATGCTTCTGCGTTTTGTTTCCACTCTTGTGCTTTTACGCTTTTGTAATTGCTGTAAAATGCAATTCCATCTTCGACAAAACCTTTATAGAGCAGAACACGCGCATCTGGGCGGCCTTCACTGTCCACACTCGCTACTGTCATCGCTTCAGCATTTTGTTCAAGCTTTGCTGCTTCCTGATACCAACTTTTGAATGACTCAATTGGATCATTACTCAAACCGAATTGTGAAATATTATCCATATAATCCTAAACCATTGCGAAACCTTAGATTTAGATAAAATTATACACCTTTTTTACAAGATTTCATTTATCCTATGCCATAAGGCGAAATATACTGGTGTTTATGAAAGCATTTAAAATTTTAATTGTCGATGATGAAGAGATGTTGCAGGACCTGTTAGAACTCATACTGACAGATGAGTTTGTTTGTGAAACGACGAAGGCCAGTAACGGACTTGAGGCCATGAATATTTTAAAAGATGGCCAAGAATTCGATCTCATCATCTCAGATTATAAAATGCCGCACGCTACTGGCGGAGAACTTTGTCTCTATAATATGTCTCACAAGAATTTTCCCTTCTTTCTTTTTTCAGGCGGCGATTTAGAGGATTATCCGGAACTATCTGCGTTCCGTGACTCAAACCCCTTCAACAGATTTTTCAATAAACCATTCGATGAAAAACAAGTCGTCGAAGCGGCGAAACTTATCTACGCGAATAAACAATAAGCGTTTCGAAATGTTCCGTATAAGGGAACATATCAAAAATTTGGGCCGATTCAATTTTATATTCTGATTTAATCAATTCGTGATCTCGCGCTAGCGTCTCTACATTACAGCTTGAATAAAAAAGTGTTGTTGGCTTTGCTTTTAAAAGCGTTTCAATACTGGCCGCATTCAATCCTCGTCTCGGAGGATTGGTCATGATGGCCTGATAATCTCCAGGATGTGATTTTAAAAAAGCATCAACATCTACGGCCTTAAAATCAATGGCCCCTGCAATGGCATTAGATGGA
>CBIHOP010000373.1:0-3328 GCA_966211385.1 uncultured Bacteriovorax sp. | reverse complement strand
TGGCGCATGCCCAACTTCAATCTCTCTATCCTGGGATTAAAATTGAAGATTGTGGACTATGCACATTTGAAGACGCTAAATTCCACAGTTACCGCCGTAATAAAACAACGGAACGTAACTGGAATATATACATTCCTTAATCTTCATTTCATAAAACGGAGTTTTAAAATGAAACAAAAGTCCATCTACCAAGACAGTTCGATGAACATGACGATCTTGCTATTTTTAGTAAGCTCTTTCATGATCGGTTTATCAATCTACCTCACTGATCACTACTTTGGTGTGAAGTTTCCGACTGGTGTGAACGCAGGTTCGTTATGTAACCTCTCAAGCATCTTTAATTGTGATGCCGCTACACACTCAGCTGCTTCTAATATTGCTGGTGTACCTATTTCTGTTTTCGGAATTATTGTTGGTCTTTTAGTTATGATTGGAATTTTCTTTAAAAACGAAAATTATGAAAAGTCACTTTACTTCCTTTTGATCGTTAACTTCCTAGGATGTATCGCCCTTTTCTTTTTCTCACTCATTTCACTTGGATCACTTTGCCCTTTCTGTACTCTTTATTACATTCTTTCTGGGCTTGTGCTTTTTTTCTTTTGGAAAAGAAGTCACTCTTATATTCCGCACGCGGGATCATTGGTTGGTATGGGAGTTCTATTCGCCATTGCCATCTTCATTACAAAAATGAATGTTGATAGTAAGATTGCCAACCAATCAGCAGTTTCCAATGATCTCATTAAGCAGTACTACGCGCTTCCAAATCTCGGTGAACCAAAACCTGCTTCAGAATTTAAAGTTGCAACAGCGGCAAATGCTCCAATCAAAATGCACATCTTCTCTGATTTCGAATGTCCGGCCTGTAAAGCTCTTTCAGAAATAATGCCTCAACTTCTTTCTCGTTACGGTGGCAAAATAGATATCCAGTACTATTACTACCCACTTGATAATGCTTGTAATCCAAATATGGATCGCCCTCTACACAATTATGCATGTAAAGCTGCTTATGTTGCTTCATGTATGCCGTTAGCTGACTTCGGAAAGGTTCACGATGATATTTTCCATAATCAGGAAAAAATCAGTGATCACTTAGATGAAGTGATCAAGGCCAATAAACTTGAGTCATGTGTGGCCGATGCGAAAACTAAAGAAAAAGTTGTAGCACTCATAAATGCAGCAACTCCTTTTAACATTTCATCAACTCCAACATTCTTGTTGAATGGAGTTAAAATCGAAGGCGTTCTTCCACCGGATCAACTGTTTGCGATCATGGATGAAATTGTAAAAAGATCGAAGTAGTCCACAATATCCCGGCCCTAGCGCCGGGATTTTTTTTTTGATAATCTTCCTCCATGAGTAAAAAACGCCGCGACATTCCTGTTTATCCGCATCCAATCATTGAAACGCATTTTCATCTTGATTATTTAAAGGCGCATACAAAAGAAGAAATTCTTGAACTTGCTCATAAACATAACGTGGAAAAAGTAATCACTATTTCTGTGTCACCAGAGAATGTGGATGCCGTTATCGATATTGCTCAAACCTATCCGGAAGTATATTGCACCCAAGGATTACATCCTCATGAAGGAAAAGAATGGAATCCGGAAGTAAAAGCAAAAATTCTAAAAAATCTAAACGATCCACTTCGCAACAAAAAGATTGTGGCCATCGGCGAAATTGGATTAGATTTTTATTATTCAAAATCACCTCGCGATGAACAGCTTGCGGCTTTTGAAGAACAGCTACAAATCGCTGTTGATCATGACCTTCCAGTTGTCATTCATTCACGTGATGCTGACGAAGATACAATCTCCATTCTTAAAAAATTTAGTACGACATTAAAACGTAAAGGCGTTATCCATAGTTTTACCTCAGGACTTGAGCTGGCACAGTTCGCTCTTGATGAAGGCTTCTGTTTAGGATTCAACGGAATCATCACTTTCAAAAATGCAGAGAATGTCCGCGATGCTTTGAGAATCACTCCACTCGATCGCATCTTGCTCGAAACAGATGCTCCTTTCTTAACTCCTGATCCATATCGTGGTGTGGAAAATGCTCCGATGTATTTGCCGTTTATTGCTGAAAAAATCGCGGAAGTAAAAAATGCGCCTATCGAAGAAGTTCTTCAACAGGCGTATAAGAATAGTTTAAAAGTATTTACTAAAATAGCTTAGTCATTGGATAAAGCTGCTTAATTGCTTCTTCATCATAAGTAGAAGTAAATCGTTCATCCTCATAAGACATCAAGCTACGAATTGATTTATCGAACTGGTGATCAAGTCCTAGGACGTGTCCAAATTCATGAGCAGTTGTTTCAACCAGATTGTGAACTTGGGCAAGTGATACACCATATTTTTCGTTTTCTTTTACCCACACCATAATATCGCCATCAATGAATCGACCTTGAAAAAGATCCGCTTTCGTAATCGCCGATGCCATGTTGATTAAATTTTTATCTGCTCGCGTGTAATAGCTGTTAACTGTATAGATACAGTTTGTATTTAAGTCACTAAATGGTGGATAAACAGACAGAACACGTGTTTCTACTTTTAAGCGAGTATTAAGTGCTTTATCCCATGTACGCAGACCATCTTTATAAGCATTCTCTACTCTAGCATCCTGCTGTCCACAGATATCCATGAATAATGTTGTGTCTTGTGACCAACCAATTTTCACACCAGGGCCAAAAAGAAACTTAAAATAATCAGAAACTTTTTCGATGGCTTTCGGCTCTGCTTTTTTAGTGAATGTGAAAGCAATCAAGATCGTTCCGTTTTCAGAATCTTTTGTCTCGGCAAGAATGGAGAATGCGTCGGCGTATTCTGCTTTACTGAAGTGAATGGCTTCTAAATCGAACTTGTCATTATCTACAATGACTTTATCGAGAAGAAAGTAGCCTTCATGTTCAAAGAACTGAAGCTTGATTTTCATTTTTGGACTTGAATAAAGATAGAGATTTCCGGAATTCGAAAAAGAGAAAATATTTTCTTTTCCAGACTCTGTTGTATCGCTTGTCGAAGCTTCGTTGCCTGCTTCTGCATTAGTCTCTTGTCGAACATTTTTTTCATCGATGAGGATTTCTTTTTCTGTATATGTAATGACGTGGCTTAACGAATACTCATTAAAATTTTGGTAATTACTTTTGTTGATAAAATCTAAATAATCACGAGTCGTGCTGCCTGCAAGTAGTGCTTTCGGATCGCCCTTTACAAAAACGTTTTCAATCGCCGTCGTTTCACTAAATGACTTGGCCATTTTCTTTTTTCCACCACAACCTACTAAGGCCAGAGAAAAAAGCACGAGTGTAACAAGTGACTTTGAAGTGAAC